>JAISIT010000056.1 GCA_031261915.1 Candidatus Methanoflexus mossambicus | reverse complement strand
CTTTTTTCAAATCTCCAATATCCATATGCTCTATAAGTTTAACTTCAGTGCTCATAATACCTATTTTTGAAACTCATAGTATATAAACTCTTTGTGAAAAATTATGACACATACTATAATTTAATCTTATTGTTTATTGTTTGTTTTTATTTTTCTTTATTTTTCTTTATTTTTTTTTATTTTTTCTCATTATTTAACTCAAATTTTAAGTTATTTTCCATTATTTCTATTTTTTCTAAGCTATTCATTGTTTTATAAACTAATATTTCCACTCCTTTTATATATGCTTTTTCTAGTGTTTTTGAAAATTCAGGGTCTGTTTTCCAATTCGGTTTAAAATTATTTCCAAGAGGGTGTTGAATTAAAAAGAAAACAATAGCTCTATGACCATTTTCTTTTAATTTTATTAATTCTTCAAGATGTTTTTTCCCACGTTGTGTTGGTGCATCTGGAAAAATAGCTGTTGTATGCTCTACTAATGTAACACCTTTAACTTCAATATAACAGTCTTCAATTGATTTATTTTCTTTGTTATTTTCTTTTTTATTATTATTTTCTTTATTATTTTCTTCTTTATTGTTTTTATTAATATTTTTTTTAAGATAAATATCGATTCTTGATTTTCCAACTGTTTTTTCTTTTTTTATTTCATCATATCCAGTTAATTCTTTGATTTTTCCGTTTTTAATAGCTTCAAATACTATTTCATTGGCTTGGCTTGAATACATTGAAACTAAATGTCCTCTGTTTTCTACAAAATAAAGAGTGTATTTTGTTTTCCTTTTAGGATTATCGTTTGGAAGAAGGTAAACTGTTGAATTTGAAGTTAATAGCTCTTTACTTCTTCCAGTATTAGGAACATGAGCTATTTCTTCTTTTTTTATTTTTTCTTCTATTCCATTTTCCATTATTTTACTTTCTTCTATTTCCACAATAGCTATAAATCTGTTAGGTCTGTCTTTAAATCTGGCTTTAATAAATTTATTCATTTATATTTTTCCATTTAGTTATTATTTTTTAATTTATTTTTTAATTTAGTCTTTAATTTATTTTTTTTAATTTATTTTTAAAAATGATATTAGATTTTATAATTATTAATTATTTTTATTAATATCTTATTTATTTTTAATGTTATTTTTATTATAATATTAAATTATTTTATTACAATATAAAGAATGGTTTCAAAAAATTTATAAACTTTATTAAATATATATTAATACATTCAATAAAGCAAATTAACGATATTTAGTAGTATTTTTTAATATTTTAATATTTTAATATTTTAATATTTTAATTTGTTATTAATTTGAATTTAAAAAAATATTAGTTTAAATACTAATTAGTTAGTTATTTTATTGATTAATAAAATAATATATTCTGTTTAAAGGGTTAAAATGAGTCACATGAAAAGTAAAATGCTTAAAAAGATTTTTTTAATGGTTTTTATAGTTTCAGCTGTAATGGCTTTCACTATAAGTGCAGTATCAGCGAGTTCTGAGAAAATAGTCAATGGAAATGGGTATACACATATTAGTTCTGAAAATAAATATTATACTCTTCAAACTAAAGATTTTTTTAAAGTAGACGGATATTATAATCATGCTGGAGATGAATATTATTCCCTTAAATTAAAAAAGTCTATAAAAAATACCTATAAGATTAACAGTATGAAAATACGTTATGCTCATTATAAAAATGGGGGAATAAAAGAAACTAAAGATATAACTATCAAATCTAAAGATAAAAGTTCAATTTTGATTAAAATTCCTAACAGAGATTTTGATTACTATGCGATACTTAGTTCACAGGTGAATTTCCAGAAAAATGGTAAAAACGGAAGTATAAAATTATTAGATCCAAATGATGATACATGGGTAACTAATACTTTATACAATGGTAAATATGCTAAAATTTTCACCAGTGAAAAAGGTTATTCCCATGATAATCTTAAAGGACAGGGACGTTTTCCAATAACTACGTATAATAAAATAAAAATTAATACAAAAAGTAGCAAATATAAACTTAAATATGTCCAAGTTAACTATGTTCAATCAGTAAGTGGGGATATTGTTCCATTTATCTTTAAAGGTCATGGTAAAACAACGATGACGATTAATACTCCTGCTAAATATCTCCAATTCTCTCCTTGGGATTTTAGAATCATTTATTATTAATCAAGATAAGTTATTTGGCTTTTTTATTTTTTTATTCCTTTTTTTATTCCTTTTCTTTTTTTATTCTTTTATTCATTTATTTTTTTTATTTTTTATTCTTTTCTTTTCATTTTTTGTATATTCTATTTGTATTATTTTATTTTTCTTCTATTTTTACAATAAGTGTAAATCTCTTAGATTATCTTTAAAAATACTTCCAATGAGTTTATTAATCTAATTTATTCCTTTAAATTATTTTTTTAAATTATTTTTGAAGTCATATTTATGGAAAGATTTATAGAAAGATTTATAAACATGTTTGTACATATACACAAAACACATATCAATAGTAAAAAATCAACATAATGGCTGATTTTATATTATTCATCATGATCACATATTATGATGTTATATGTTATATATTATATTTTATGAGTTATAATTTTATATGTTATTAAATATGTTTATTCTTATAAATTTTAAAAATATAATTTCTAAATAATAGTAATGGCAATAGTAATAATAGGAATAATGGTAATAATATTAGAATACTTAGAATTAATATTGTTATTATATGTGGATATATTAAATAATATATTTTTTAATTAAAAATTGTAAAAGTGTTGAAAATGAATAATATAATGAATATAACTAATATAAATAATAAAAATTTTAAAAAAATTTTTTTAATGGTTTTTATGGTGTTATTAATAATGGCTTTCACCATAGGTGCTGTATCAGCAGTTTCTGAAAAAATAACTAATGGAAATGGATATTCACAACTTAATTATGAAAATAAATATTATACTGTTGAAGAGAAAACTTTCTTTAAATTAAATAGTAATGGTGATTATTCTACTGGTAACGAATATATTTCACTTAAATTAAAAAAGTCTATAAAAAATACCTATAAGATTAACAGTATAAAAATACGATATACTAAGGACACTTTCATGGAAAAAGAAACTAAGTATATTACTCTTAAACCAAAAGATAAAAGTTCAATATTGATTAAAATTCCTCATAATTATAATTCTTATTATTGGATAACTGGAGCACAAGTTAATTTTGTTAAAAATGGTAAAAAAGGAAGTATAAAATTATCAGAGCCAAATGATGATACATGGACAGATAATACAGTATTTAATGGTAAAACAGCTAAAGTTGTAACTAGTGAAAGAGGTTATTCTCATGATAATCTTAAAGGACAAGGACGTTTTCCAATAATGACTTACAATAAAATAAAAATTACTACAAAAAGTAGCAAATATAAAATTAAATCTGTTATAGTTAAGTATATTCAAATGGTAAGTGGAGATGTTACTTTACATACATTTAAAGGTAATGGCAAAACAACAATGACGATCAATACTCCTGCTAAATATCGTCAATTACACTTAAGTTCTCGGGGTTTTAAAATCAATTATTATTAATTAAAATAAGTTATTTAAATTTTTTATTTTTTTTATTCTTTTCTTTTTCTATCTTTTTTCATTTATTTATTCTTTTTTCAATGTAATTTAATCATTATTTGATAAAAACATTTAAAATTGATTTCTATTTTTATAAATAATATTATTTATTACTTATATTGAGATTAATAAGTTAAATATTAGGTTATTTTATAATTAAGTTATTTTTTATTTAATTTATTTGAATATATGATTTATTTACATATATAATTTCTATTAAAGATAGAATAAATTAGATATGAATTTGTAAAAATGTAAAAATTAGTAAAATAATAAATAATCAAAGTTAAATAAATTGAACTTAAAAAAGAAATAGTATTGGATAAAAAAATAGAATATATGTCTTTAAATGGATAAAAATAGTAAAAAATAGTAAAAAATAGTAAAAAATATTAAAAGAGTAAAAGATAATATAAAAATAAATATAAATTATATGAAATAGTTTAAATAGCTATAATATGCTAATTGTTTGGTTTATTTAGCACCAGTTCCTAAATTGCCACTTAAATAATCAGCATAACCTTGAAGGTCAAGTAAACCATGTCCAGAAAGGTTGAAAACTATTGTTTTTTCTTCTCCAGTTTCTTTAGCTTTTCTTGCTTCATCAATAGCTATTTTTATTGCATGAGATGATTCTGGAGCTGGAATAATAGCTTCAGTGTTTGCAAATAGCTGAGCAGCTTTAAATATTTCCTCTTGATGGACAGATCTTGCTTCAATTATGCCTGCTTGTTTTAAAACAGAAACTTGAGGAGACATTCCATGATACCGGAGCCCTCCAGCATGAACCGATGGTGCAACAAAGTCATGACCAAGTGTAAACATTTTTAACATTGGAGTAAAGCCCATTGTGTCCCCAAAATCATATTCATATTTTCCTTGGGTTAAACTTGGAGTAGAACTTGGTTCAACAGCTATTATGTCTGCATCGATTTTACCGTCTATTTTGTCTTTGATTGTTGGATACATAGATCCTGCAAAGTTACTTCCTCCACCAACACATGCAATATAAGTGTCTGGTTCTTCTTCAGCTATTTCTAATTGTTTTTTAAGTTCTTGACCAATAACAGTTTGATGTAACATAACATGGTTTAAAACACTGCCTAATGAATATTTAGTTTTTTCATCTTCAAGTGCAACTTCAATAGCTTCAGAAATAGCTATTCCAAGGGATCCAGGATGTTCTGGAGTTTCTTTTAATATTTTTCTTCCAACTTCAGTGTTATCACTTGGTGAAGCATAAATATTTCCTTTATAGGTTTCCATAACAGTTTTTCTAAATGGTTTTTGATTGTATGAGACTTTAACCATATAAACATCACATTCAATACCCATCATAGAACAAGCTAAAGCTAAAGCACTTCCCCATTGTCCTGCACCAGTTTCGGTTGTAAGCCGTTCCACTCCTTCTTTTTTAGCATAGTATGCTTGAGCTATTGCGGAATTAAACTTATGGGATCCAACAGGTGAAGAATCTTCCCTTTTAAAGTAAATTTTTGCAGGAGTATTTAGTTTTTCTTCCAAGGTTTTTGCTCTGTAAAGGGCAGTTGGACGACCTATTCTTTGATATATCTCTCTTACTTCTTTAGGTATTTTAATATACCTTTCCATTGACATTTCTTGTTCAAGAACTGCTTGTGTAAATATTATAGGTAAACTTTCAACTTGCTTGCCGTCTTCACTATCTATGGGCATAGGTAGTTCTAATGGTAAGTCAGGATTGATATTATACCATTCTTTTGGGGTTTCGTCACTTGGTAATTCTATTTTATACATTTTATTGCCTATTGTTATTTAATTTTTATAATTAAAAGTTTAGAATATCTATTAATATTTATTAATATTTTAAATTAATTTTATTAATTTTATTAATTTTATTAAATTATAATACTCAAAGCTTATTAGTTCATTTAGTTTATCAGTGATTTATTGATTATTTTTTTATAAATGAATTAAGAATTGAAGTTATTAGAATTTTTATTGAATTTAATAATTAATATATTTATAAATAAAGATATTGGCTATTAAAATATAATTTAATTAAATCATAAATATTACTTTTAGATAATATGTTCTATGTATTATATAAATCTTCGTTGTCTATTTTTATACATTCGCTATTGATTTTTATATATTATTTTCTAAATTATAACTTATAACTTATTAATTATAATTTATAGTGATTTAAATTTTTGATCCATTAAATTTAATAATAAAATCATTTATTTAACTATCTACTTAGCTATTTGAGCTATTAGTTAATTACTTATTTGATCTATTTAAAATGAAATTTCGACCTAAAAGAACATTTTCATATTTATTTAACTCAATAATGCCATAATTAACTTTATTTAAAAAATCTCGACTAAAATCAGCAGTTCCTTTACCTAAATTTAAATGTTGATCTTTAATGCCATTGTTATCATTTAAATGAAAATAGCTAATGTTATCCAGTTTAAGATACTCATTTGGATTTTCATAAGTGTTTGCATGACCCCAATCAATTGTAACATCACAACCAACAGCTTTAGCTATTTTATCCAACTCTTCTGGACAACTTCCAAGATATGAAAATCGTTTAGCCATATTTTCAATAGAAAGAGTCACTCCAAGATCTTCAGCGAACTCTTGACACTCCTGAAAGCATTCAATAGCAAATTCTGTTGCCATATCACGAAATATCTTTTCTCTGCGATGAACCACACCAGGATGAGTTGTAATAGCTATTGCACCTAAATAATCAGCTAATTCTAAGGTTTCTATTATCTGTTTCTTACTTTCCTCTCGTATACCCTCATTCATACTTCCAGGATTAATATCAATAGTAGGACCATGTAAAAATAGCTCCAAGTCATAAGTTTCAGCTATTTGGCTAATATCTTTAAGATTTATTTCTTTTTCATGTTTTAAAACTTGACGAGGGATATATGGTCCTTCACACAAGATTTCAACACAATTAAAACCATCATCTTTAGCTATTTCAAGTATTTTCTCATAAGGTTTCATAAAAAGTGCCAAAGACGAAAATCCAATTTTCATTTTATCCTCCTTAAATTTTAAAGATATAACTTTATTTTTATCTATTTTTTATTTCTTTTTTTATCTATTTTTTTTATTTTTTATCTATTTTTTTAAAATATGCTTATTAAAATATAAAAATATAAAATAATTCTTAAATATTTATTAAAATATAAAATTGATATTATTTTTTATCTTAAAACACCAATTGGCAGTATTTTAACACCATCTTTTCTTGTATACGCTAATTCTCCACCAGTTATAATAGCTAAAAAACTTGGTTCTTTTATATTTAATTTCTTTTCTTTTATATTCTTTTTAATTAATTTATCAAGTTTTAATAAATTTTTAGCTCCTTTTTCTATTTCAGAGCTTCCTAATTTAAATTCAATAAGTGCATATCTTCCATCTCTTAAATGCAATATACAATCGGCTTCAAGCCCATATCTATCTCGATAATATGAAATTTTTCCATCAAATGGACTAAGATAAACACTTAAATCTCTAATACATAAATTCTCAAAAATAAATCCAAATGTATTTAAATCATATAATAACATTTCTGGAGTTAAATTCAATGCAGCAACAGCAATAGATGGGTCTATGAATTCTTTTTTTGAACTTGATCGCATAGCAGTTGCAGACCTAATACTTGGATTCCATGCATGAACATTATTTATTACAAATAATCTTGTTAATGCATCAATGTATGAATAATATGTTGGTTGACTAATATTTGTAAAGTTAGCCCTAATATCTTTCATTATTGTTTTATCTGAAGCATTTGTGGATATATTTCTAGCATAGGATTGTAAAATACTTTTTACCCTTTCTGGGTCACGTTTAACTCCATCAACAGTTGACACATCGCTTTCGCAAATATTGTCAATATAATTATAAACAACAAAGAGCTGTGCTTTTTTATTTTTTTTATTTAAGCTTTCTGGCCATCCTCCACGGCAACTGGCAAAAATTAAGTCTTTAATTGATAATTCTGATTTAATTCCATTGATGTTCATATCTGGAGAATTAAATAAATCAATAATAGCTATTTTTCCACTTGACTCCTTACTTTCGTATAAACTCATAGGTTTCATTGTTAGTCTATGTATTCTTCCAGTCCCAGAATGCATTATTTTCTCTTCATTTACAGATGTTGATCCTGTTAAGATATATAATCCATCTTGACTTAATTCATCAACACTAAGGCGAACTGCATCCCATAAAACAGGCGCGACTTGCCATTCATCAATTAATCTTGGTTTTTCACCATTTAAAAGTTCTGATGGTTGAATATCAGCTAATTCTAAATAAGATTTTCTTTTATCAGGGTCTTGTAGCCGTAATATGCTTTTAGCATGCCTTTTCCCTGTAGTTGTTTTACCACACCATTTGGGACCCACAATTACTATTGCTCCAATCATTTCTAAACGTTCTTTTAATATATCATCGATTACACGTTTTAAATATTTATTTTTCATATAACACTCCTTTTTATATTATTAATTGAAAAATATTTTTAGCTATTTATAGTAATTTATTTAAGTAATTTGTAGTATTTTACTTAACTATTTTGTAGTATTTTATTTAAGTAATTTGTGGTTTTTTATTTAACTATTTTGTAGTATTTCATTTAAGTAATTTGTGGTTTTTTATTTAATTAATGTTGTGAAAAAAAAGTTTTTAAGTGATATTTTTATTTTTAATATTATTAAAATAATTAATTTCATTGATAAAATTATTTAAGTTATTATTTAAATTATTAAATATATTATATGTATTCTTTTTAAAAATAATAATATTAAAAATACAAAAAATTAAAATAAACTATTTTATTTATTTTCTGTTATAATTATGGGTCTGTCCACGAAAATAATAGATTTAATTCCATTATCATCAGTTATTGTCATTTTATATTCTATTTGATCAAAATCCCGAATTATAACATTATTTAAAGTAAAAATATTTGAAATTTTGATATCGACTTTTTTATCAATCCATTCCAAAAATTCATCTTTATCCTCATCATTTTCATTATCAATGTCAAAAATAGATTGAGATTTAATATTTGGAGAAAGGGGATGAAGTGTTTTTTCTTCATGATATTTTATTTGAGAATATCTATTATTTAAAATAAATCTATCTGTACTAAATTGATTCCATTTAATTTTAACTTTCTCAAATATATCATTATATTCACTTATTTTTAGATTAACATATGCTGATCTTTGTTCTCTTGTTGTATATCCTTTAGATTTAAAATCAGTTTTAATCAAAAGTTCATCTTTTTTTAGTTTAATTAAAAACTTCAGATTCGTAAATATGCTATCTATTTCATTAAAGTTATTTATTAACTCAGCAATTTCTTCTTGGGATTTGTTATTAATTTTCTCATTAAATTCATGAGTTATTTTTCTCAATTTTTCTAAATCAAATGATTTTAATTTAATAATTTCATCATCTAATTCTTTAAAATCAATATTATTATTTTCCAATTCATTTTTAACTAATCTACTTTGCATATTTTCACCTATAATTTAAATATTATAATTTTATAATCCATAAGTCCATAAAAATATTCCTCTATGTTAAATTAAATCATCAAGTTCGTTTAATCCTTTGATTATCTTTTTTTCGTAATCTAATATTTTAGCTTTTAAAACTTCTGGTTCTTCGTATTCAATTTCTTCATATTCAATTTCTTTATAATTAGAAATACTTAAACCATAATCGTTTTCTTTAATTTCTTCAAAAGGGATTGTGAAACATTTTTCTTTTCTATTAGTTAAATCTTCAGTGGTTCTGTTGCTAAATTTTTCAATAATATCTGGAATATCTCCCTTGCCGTCAATGAAATTTCTTTTATCATCAAGAGAAAATCCATCTGCTTCCATATCATAGAATAAAACATCTTTTGTAGATTCGCCTTTAGTAAAAATTAAAACAGCTGTGGCAACCCCTGCATAAGGTTTAAAAACACCAGAGGGCATTGAAATAACAGCATCCAATCTTGAATCAACGAGAAGTTTTTGCCTAATAGCTTTATGGGCTTTACTATTTCCAAAAAGGATTCCTTGAGGCACAACAACCCCACATCTTCCACCAATATTTAAATTATTATACATTAACTCTAAAAATAATATTTCACTTTTAGTTGTAGTTATTGTGAAATCTTCATTTAATTCTTCCTTATTAATACTTCCTTTAAATGGTGGATTGGCAAGAATAACATCAAACTGCTCCTTTTGAGAAAATCTTGTTGAAAGAGTGTTTAATTGGTCAATTTTAGGATTACTAATTCCATGCATCATAAGATTCATTAAAGAAATCCTAACCATAGTTTGATCAAAATCATAACCAACTAAAGCATTGGTTTTTAAAAATTGGAAGTCTTCTTTAGTTATTTTATCTCCTTTAAAGTTATACTTATTTCCATCTTCATCAGTTTTAATTAACTCCGTAGAAGTGTTTATTTTAAGTATATGTTGATAAGCATTAACTAAAAAACCAGCAGTTCCACAAGCAGGATCGCAAATAACCTCACCAACCTTAGGATTAACTAACTCGACAATCATCTGGATTATATGCCTTGGAGTTCTAAATTGACCATTCTTACCTGCTGTTGTAAGCTCTGATAAAAGATACTCATATAAATCTCCTTGAGTGTCACGATTTTGATCTTTAATATGCATATCCTCAATTAAATTAACTGCTTCAACAAGAAGAGTTCCAGTAGGAATAGAAAAGACAGCATCCTTCATATAACGACTGTAAAGAGAACCATCATCACCCATATCACGAAGAAACGGAAAAACTGTATCGCGAACATGGCTCAACATCTTATCAGCTGTCATATCCTTAAAATAAAACCAATCACAGTTTGGACACTCTTCAAATATGGATGTATACTTCTCTCCAGTCAAATTCGCCTTATCCATATTATGATTATCATTATCAGACAATCGCTTCATAAACATCAAATAAGACATTTGTTCAATAGCGATTATTGGATTAGAAATCCCTCCACTCCAAAATTTATCCCACAATTGATTTATTTTTGATTTTAACTCACTATCTAACATTCAATACCTCCATATTTTAATAATATTCATCTGATTTAATTAAAATTTCATTTTAAAAAAGTAAATAATTATATATTCAATTTAAAATTAATTTATAAAATATATTTCGTTTACAGCTTTAACAGGATCAAATGGAATTTCACTCTCTGGAACTACTCCGATACCTATTAAATCATCTGTTTTTAAATTTTTATATTCTTTTAAAAAGTTTTCTGATAATTTCGGTTTAACAACTTTCAATCTTCCATTGCTTAATCTATTTACTTTTTCTTCTATGTTTTCAGTTTTTAAATTCTCAACTTTCTTACTTAAACCAGTATTAACTAATTCTTTTATTAAATCATCCTCATTTGTCCCATTTTTTTTAGCTATTTGATTAATATCTTTTAAGATATTTGACTTTATTGGTATTGATTTTGTTATAAATTTCATATTAACTCCTTAAAATTAAATAGTTTTTAATATAAATTATTTTTCTATTTTTATTTTTAATCATTTTTACTGAATTTTATTTGATTTTGAGCTATTTCCATTTTGGAAACAACTGAATTTTTAATTAATAATTCTTTATTTAAAACATAACCTTAAACAATATAATTTTTAATTATTTTATTTCATTTTCTAAAATATATGGATTCTTTTGAGTTAACTCTATATCTTAATAGAAATAATCGCATCAAGGGTATAACATTAGTTGTTTTTTAGATTTAGGACAATTAATAAAACTTCTACTAATAGTAGAATTCTTAGAATTAAAGGTTATTTCATCTTTATAAATCTTTTCTATCTTAAAAATTAAATTATTATCTATTAATAAAATTATTAATTATTTTAAAATATTTAAATAAAAATAAATAATTTTTAATTAATTATTTGACTGTAATCAAAAATTAAATGATGTAAATGAATTTTAGACAAATTTAATCTATTATGGATGGACTGATAACAAAAATCAAAGTCCATAAAATTAGAAAGAATTAATTGTTCATTTTCATCTAAATAATTATTTATTTTATCTACTATCTTTGGAATATTGCTCTGATTAAGTTCGCAATATCCAATCATTCCAGCAATTGACATATTTTTAGAATATTTTTCAGCTTTAAATCTTTCAATTCCCTCTTTAACATATAATCTTGGTTTATTTGATAAATCTAATCTTTTACATTCAAAAGCAAAATAAATATCTTCATTATTCTCATTATTAAATTTGGAAGTTATATTTCCTACTTTAATATCAATAAATCCTTTGTTATGGTAGGCATCATCAATTTCACCAGGTTCAACCTCAAAACTAAAAAGACTTAATCCAAATTTAGCTTTATTGGTCCTAATTTCTTTAACCAAGATATTTGTCAAGGTATTTTCTAAATGTTTGTTGGTTTGATTTTTATCAACTTTTTTATCATTATTTAAAATTTGATTATAAGAAAAAACTATAATCTCCAAAGTTTTCTTAAATTGATTTTTAAAATAGCTATTGATAATTTCATCACTTAATTTATTCATCATAACCCTCCTTGTTTGAAGAATTATAATTAAAAAACATTTCTTTTACAATATCACCAATATCTAACCATGCAACTGCCTTATGCCAATTTTTTAATTCTTTAGATTTAATAATAGAAAAAGAATTCTCATTAAATGTTTTAATATCTCTTTGAACAAATATTTCACCAAGATCATCTAATGTTTTAAATCCTAATAAATCCATTACTTCTTCATAATCGTTATTTTCCTTAAATATGCTCTTTTGATGAGTATTTTCATCTAAAATCTTAAAATTCATACCTATAAAATATTTAGTAGTATAAACATCAACATAGAAATATTTTGGACTAAAAGTATCCTTAAAATGATTATAAACTATTTTAACATAATCATTTAAGTCAGATTTTGTTATTTCTCTAATATCTTGACCTTTAATTAAAGGAATAGTTACCTCAGAAGAATATTTAATCAAATCTCTTTCAATTTCGTCTAAATTATAAATATCAAAGACCATATTATTTATTTCCTCTTCAATGCTATTTACTTCATTAGTATTGAATTTTTTTCCATGTTCAACAAATTCAACCATTCTAGATATAGTATCATTATTCAATAGCTCTGGAGATATAGGAAACTCGAATTTTTCACGACTTGATATTACATTTCTGGCAATTCCAATACTTGAAGTCATAACTGCGAAATAATTAAACAATTTAGAATTAATAGCAGCCATAATACTCTTCATTGTTTTTATATTCTTTTTATTGCCATTTATAGCCATAATATGATAATCAAAGATTATTTTTTCATTAGAAAAAGCAGCAATAGCTCCAAAATCTGAACTAGTGCTTTCTTTTAAAAGGATATTGGGAGGAGTAATTAAAGTTTCATTGGCACTATCATAATTATCATATTCCCACTTATCTTTAATGTTATATGAATATTTCTCTAAATCTTTTTGTCTTAAGAATGGAATTCCTTTAAATTTATAAGCATCATGCGAAACTTTACTTTTTGTTTTTAATGGCTTAAATCCTACTCCAGTTTTAAAATTATTATCAACAATAAACTTATTTAGTGAATTAAAACTTTTTAATCTTTTTATAAAATTAAAATCTAAAGAGTTTCCAACCAACGAAACTTTCCATAACCAATCAAATTTAAGTAATTCAAATTGTTTAATATATTTAATATCAGTTTTTTGAACAACAATCTTTTTAAAAATACTTGAAAAATAATTAGGTTTGGAAGAAATATGTTTAACAGTATTTTCAAGATTTTTAATAGCTATTTTCTTATAAAAAAGAATAGTGCTTGGCCAATTAGCACCCTTAAACAAATTCTTCCTTACAAAAGACAAATCAAAAATCTTAAGTAAATTAAAGTTTTCAATTAGAAATCTGCGAAAAACAATATCTTGAGCATTATAAAAAATCTTACTGGATACAATTAAAGCAATAATTCCATCATCACTAATAAAATCATTAGCTCTTGCTAAAAACGCCTCAGATATTTGACGATTACGAATAGGAATATTATTTTCCTTACAATAAATTTCAAATAAATGTTTATCTCCTGAAACCCTCACCCACGGAGGATTACCAACAATAACATCAAAATTATTGATTTTATTAAAATTTGAAGATTCATTAAAGAAATCATCTACAAAAAAGTTTGTATTAACTAATTCTGGGAATTTAAAATCATAATCATCAATATAATCTAACATAGTTAAATAAATTGAAAAAATAGAAATATTAACAGCATTTTTATCAATATCTATTCCAAAAATATTATTTTTAACCAATTCAGTTAATCTTTCAATGGATAAATTTTCATCCATAACTGATAAATTCTTTTCTGCTTCAATTATTCTTCGCAAAGACTCAACTAAAAAGATTCCAGAACCACAAGCAGGATCCAAAACTTTACATTCATTTTTAGATTCAAGCGTTTTATTAACAGTATCATTAAGCATATAATCAACTAAAGAAAGAGGAGTATAAAAAATACCCTCTTTTTGCTGTTTTTCCTCCAATAAAAAGGATTCATAAATACTACTAATTAATTCAACAGGAATTATTGAAAAATCATAAAGATTAAAAAGAACTTTCTGCCCATTTTCCAAATCATCCCCACTAAAAAAGTTAGAAAGTATTTTTAAATGCCGATTATTAACTTTATGAATTTCCCCATCAGCTATTTCAAAAACATTACCATTAAATCGTGATTTTAAATAATTAAAAAATGAATACAAGCTATTTTTATCCATAATAAGTTCTTCAAAGTCATATCCAAAATGATTTTTAAGTTCACATCTATCAATGATGTCACGATCAAACAAAAACCGTGAAAAGATCAATCTACCAATAAGCAAGTTAATAATATCAAAATCTAAATCTTCAGCAAGTAAACGTTGTTTA
>JAISIT010000040.1 GCA_031261915.1 Candidatus Methanoflexus mossambicus | reverse complement strand
GCAAAAAAAGATCGAAGTGAAATTTCAAGTGTAAGTATATAAACTAAAACACTAAGTTACACATCGCTAAACAATTTAAACCAAAATTTTAAAAAAAACACCCTTTTGGGACAAACCCATATTATTTTTTTTATAAATTTTATTTTTCATTTATTAAATTTATATTTAAATAAAATATGATAAATAAGTTTAATAATCTAATTTTAAATCAAAATCAAAGATGAAATTAAATGAAAACAATTAAAATTAATCAAAACTATAAATTATTGATTTTTATTAGAATATTGATAAATTTAAGTCTATGAAACAATTATATAAAAATTATAAATACCATCTAAAACTCTCAACACTGTTGAGAGAAACTATTTTAATATGATAAATATAAATTAATCAGAATTAATTTCATTAATTGAAATTTGTTTTGTTTGTATATAGTTACTATATTTTTTTATACCCGTATATTTTTTTATAGTTAATTTTTTACTATATTTTTTTATACTACTATAAATAAATATATTAACCATAAATATAAAATATATATTATTAGTAAAAACATTTATTATGGTATTTGAATTTTTATTGTATAATTAGGTGATAAAATGGTATTAATTCCTTTAGGAATTCCAAAAGATATTGATAAATATTTTTATAATAGAAAAAACGAATTAATTAGACTTAACTCGTTTGCTGATGCATTAAAACAAGATGTTGCTAATCAAATTTTGCTTACAGGATATCGTGGGGTTGGAAAGTCTTTTCTTTTAAAAAAATTTATAAATTCACTATCTAATGAGTTTTTAACTGCTTATTTAGATATATCAAAAATTTATGCAAGGGAAAAAGAAAATTTTAGCGAAGAAAAGATTTTAAATCATTTATTAGATGAAATGACAAATGCAATAAATAATAATAAAAACTTTACAAAAAAATTTAACACGGCTAAAAACTTAATTAATAAACTTAAAAATCAAGATTATGATTTTAAAGATGCTGCATCTATTTTTTCTATTCCAATACCTCAAGTTAGTGACAATTATTCTAAATTAAGTCAATTTGTAATGGAATTTCCTCAAAATATTGTTGATTCATCAGATGGAAAAATAAAAGGTTTTGTAATTATAATTGATGAATTTCAATTTATTGGAGAATTAAAAAATCCAGAAAGCTTTTTATGGTTATTTAGAAGTTTCACACAAGAACAAGATAATGTTAGTTATATTTTTACAGGATCCACATCATCTACAAGTGAAATGGTAAATAAATTAAATGGAATTAATGGAGCTTTTGGTCAAAGAATGATTCAATTTAATTTATATCCTTTTTCAAAAGAAGAAACTAAAAATTATATTAAAGAAAAAATATCCAATATACAATTTACAGGCGATGGTTTTGAAAGATTTTATAAATGCACAAATGGATATCCCGCATATATAAACAGTTTTTGCAATGTAATGTCTGATAGTTGCATATATGATGAAAATAGAGTTATTGAAGAATTTTATATGAAACTTGATCAAATAGCTGTTAAATGGATTAGTTTATGGTCTTCACTTTCAAATCAAGAAAAAGAAATAATAACTAAGATAATTGATAATGATAAATTAAAATGGAAAGATCTAATAAAACAAGTTTCTTTTTCCCAAGGAATCGTTGCTAAAAATCTTAATAAACTTAAAAATAAAGGAATAATTTCAAATTATACATCATTTTATGAAATTGAAGATAAAATGCTTCTATCCTGGCTAAAACACAGAAAAGATGAAGATTCTTTCTATCCTCCATAGTAAGGTAGTTAGATTGACAGAGCAATATAATCTTATTTGTAAATTAATATCTAAATTAACTTAATTAAATTGTTTAAACAAAAATTATTTTCTATCTTTAGGTGGACATGGATCTTTTCCATATATTCTTTTTTCAATGAATCCGTTTTTTTTCAAGATAGTTAATACTGATTTATCTTTTTTAGCTAAACTAATCCCATATTCTGTTGCTTCTTGTTTGTTAGAAAATTTTCCTGAAAGTTTATTAGCAAATGGTCTTCCAACACCCCATCCATCTTTAAGAGGCACAATATAAACATTTGTATTTTCCATAATATCCCCATTAAATTATTAATTGATAATATATAAATAAATATGAAATTATATTTAATAAATAGTTAAATGATAATATATAAAAACCAATATATAAATATTATCAAAAAGAATATAATAATATAGAAGAAACTTAAATTTGATAATTTTTAGGCAATTTGGATATTGATTTAAATTAATTGTGGTTAAGATGGATGATAAGAGTGCTGAAAAACTAGTTAAAGAAACTTTTGGAACAAATTTTAATGAAAATAAATTCATTGAGTTTTTAAATGAATTATTTAATGGAATTGAGTTTAATAAACAGAATATTTCTAAGTTTATGGGAAAAGGATTTTCAGATTATATTAATTCTATTTATTCCTTAGGACAATACACAGATTCATCACATAATTCAATAGAGTTCTACACAGTTGATTTAAAGAAAACAAGTTCTAGAGATAGAGCTAGAACAATGCAACGTAATTTAATAGCTAAAAATTTAAAAAACAGAGGAAAACAAGCAGGAATTGTAGCATTTTATGGTGAAGAAAGTGAAGATTGGAGATTTTCATTTGTAAAATTTGAATATGAATTCACAAAAGGATTTAATCTAAAAGAAAAACTAACTCCTGCAAAAAGACACTCTTTTTTAGTAGGTCCAGATGAACCAAATCACACATGTTTATCATCATTTAAAGATTTACTTATAATTGAAGATGATATAAGTTTAAAACAGATAGAACAAGCATTTAGTGTTGAAAATGTTACAGATGAGTTCTTCGAAGAATATAAGAATCTCTTCTTGAAATTAGAAAAATCTCTAAAAAATGTTGTAAAAACAGATGAAAAGGTTAAAAATGAATTATCTTCTAAAAATATCAACTGTGGAGATTTTGCTAAAAAATTATTAGGACAATTAGTTTTTATTTACTTCCTTCAAAAGAAAGGATGGTTAGGTGTTAAATCTAAAGATAATTTTGGTTCAGGTCCAAGAGATTTCTTAAGAAAACTATACAATAAAGAATTTATTGATTATGATAACTTCTTTAATGATGTATTAGAAGAATTATTCTACAAAGGATTATCTGAAGATGTAGATGATTATCATTATAATAAATTTAATTTTAAAGTTCCATTTTTAAATGGAGGTCTTTTTGAACCCATTAACCAATATAATTGGAAACAAACAGATATAATTTTAAAAAATGAAATATTTGAAGAGATTTTAGACACATTCGACCTTTTCAACTTCACAGTAATAGAAGATCAACCCTTAGAAAAAGAAGTAGCTGTAGATCCAGAAATGCTGGGAAAAGTTCTTGAAAAATTATCCAATGATAGACGAGAAGAAGGGAAATATTACACTCCACGTGAAATTGTTCATTATATGTGCCAACAGACTTTAATTTCATATTTAGATACTAATACAGATTTAAATCATGATGATATTAAAGAATTCATTGAAAATGGAGATTTAGCTATTGATTCAATATTCACTCGCCAAGAAGAAGCTGAAAAATACAATGGAAAAATCTATACTCCTTTAAATTTAGCAGAATCAATAAAAAATCATTCAAAAGAATTAGAAAACTTACTACGAAATGTTAAAGTTGTAGATCCAGCAGTAGGTTCAGGAGCATTTCCTGTAGGAATGATGAATGAATTAGTAAAAGCTATTTCCATATTACAACTTATAAATAACGATCCAGTGGATATTTATGAATTAAAAAGAGAAATAATTGAAAATTCATTGTATGGAGTAGATAAAGATTTATCAGCAACAGACATTACAAAATTAAGATTTTGGTTATCATTAATTGTTGATGAGGAAAGTATAGACGATATACACCCATTACCTAACTTGGATAATCAAATACTATGTGGAAATTCACTAATCAACACTTTTGAAGGAGTGCAACTATTCGATGATTTAATAGATAACAATCCACAAACAACATTATTTGCAAAATCATCAGAAGTAAAATTTAAACAATTAGAAAAGAAAAAAACCAAATTTTTCAGCACAGAAAGCATAAACACTAAAAAAGAATTAAGAGTAAAAATAGAAAACTTAAAATGGGAAATAATCGAAGATTACTTAAAAGAAACAAATAATAAAAGCAAAATAGCTAAAATTAAAAATTATAAAAACAACCCAGAAAAACCATTCTTATTATGGAACTTAGAATTTTCAGAAGTATTCCGGGGAAATAACCCAGGATTTGATATAGTTATAGGTAATCCACCTTATGTTCAAGAGAAACTGAATAATGATACATTATCGATTTTAAAAAAATCTCCTTATCACAAAGGTAAAATGAATATTTGGTATTTTTTTGGATGTGTTGCATTGGATATTGCTAAAAATGATGGTGTTGTTAGTTTTATTGCACCAAATAATTGGATAACAAATTCAGGAGCTTCAATTTTTAGAAATAAAGTAAATCGAGAAGCAGAATTAGAATTTTATATAGATTTTGGAGACTATAAAGTTTTTGATGCTGGAATTCAAACCATGATTTATTTGATGAAAAAAAATCAAAAGAAAAAAAGTTATTCTGTTGATTATTCAGTATTAATTGATAAAAATATTGATAATAATCAATTAATTGCATTTTTATATGATGCAAATAATAATGAATTTTATAAAAAATTTAAAACTGGGTTTAATCGTGAAATTAATCAAAATGAATATTTTAGATTTTTAAAAAAAGAAATATACAATATTTTGGAGAATATTAATAAAAATTGTTTTTATTTGGATGATGCGGAAATTATTCAAGGCATTGCACCAAATCCTGATAAAATTAATAGTAGAAATATATCTAAAATATCAAAAGCCAATATTGAAAAATATAATATTAAACAGGGTGATGGAGTATTTGTTATTCCTAAAAATTATTTTCATGATTTAACAGATATAGAAAAAACTTTCATTAAGCCATTATATGAACCTAATGATTGTGAAAAATTTTACTTCCCAAACAATTATGAAAAAGAGATTATTTACCTTTCTAAAGAGAATACATCAAAAATGGATTTAGACCAAATTCCAAATATAATCTCACACCTAAAAAAATATCGTGAAATAATGGATGATCGCCGAGAAAATAAGAATAATGCTCGTGAATATTATCATTTACATTGGCCAAGAGATGAATCTTTTTTCAAGAAAGGTCAAAAAGTATTGAGTGTTAGAAAATGTTCTAAACCTACTTTTATTTTCACAGAAGAAGAATCTTATGTTATGTTATCTTTTAACATTATTAAAACGGATAGAATTGATTTAAAAGTTTTAACTTCAATATTAAATTCTAATTTAATCCAATTTTGGCTTAAATATATGGGAAAATTACAAGGATTTCAATTCCAAATTGATAAAGAACCATTACTTAAAATTCCAATTATTAAAGACATTCCTGAAGATGTTAAAGATGAATTAATAAAAAATGTTGATTCTTTGTTAAACAATAAAAATAGTAATATAAATATGGATAATATTAATAATTTAATTTATGGATTATATGGTCTAAATTCTAATGAAATTATATTTATTGAAAAACAATTTAATGAAAATTAAGTTTAAAGGATAAAAACATGTTTACTAATTGGATTGATGATGTTGAAAGAGTTACTCATGATTTGAATTCAAAGATAAAAGTTTTTGATTTAAAAACTATAGATATATCTGAATCTATTTTGAAAGATATTTCTAAAAGAGTATTGATTTCATTATGTAATCCTGAAAATGTAAAATTTCAATGTAGTGGTGAAGATTTAGATGATTTAAAAAAGTATATTAAAAATCATGTTATTCCTGAAAAAGATAGTCTAAAAAATGTTTATATTCAAAAATCAACATGGGGAGAAATTATTTCTGCTGAGGTATTGAAAGAATTTAGAAATCATCTTTTACCCATTTATCGTTTAAGACATAAAGAAAAAAAGAATTTTGCTATGCGTTCTGATGCTGATGTTTTATCTTGTGTTTGTTCTAATGATAATTTTTTTATTGCTCTTTCAGAAGTGAAAACGAATGGAGATACTTATTATAGTCCAAAAAAATATCAAGGAATAATTAATGATGCTTATTGTCATCTTTTAAAAAATGATATTGATGAACCAGAAGTAATTAATCATATGAATAATTTGCTAATAAATGAAGGTAAATATGATTTAGCAAAAATTTTCAATAAACACTTTAAAAATTTTAGTAAACGGAAAAAAGAATTCCATATATTCTTAATTAGGGAAAAACGTAGGTGGAAAGATGATGTTTTAAAGATGTTTAAAGATAATTGTATTAAATGTAAAAAAAAAGATGATGAATATGAATATATTACTTTGCCTAATAATTTAATTATTAATATTGTATTAATTGATCAATTAAATGAAATTATAAATAGTACTTATGAATTAATTCCAGAAATAGCTGAAGAAGTTGTATATAATGATGAATAAACAGGATTATATTAATGAAATTAAATCAGATTTAAGCAGTTTAATAAATAATTCTAAATTAAAGAATTATTTAGCTCAAATTTCTGCTGAAAAATTAGGTGCTGAATTTAATAAAACTTATAATGAAAAATATTTATGGGAAAAATCATTATTTTTATCTTCAAATGCTTGTTTTTTATTAGAAAATGAATTAAATAATGAAATAGCTATTGAATCTTTAAAATTAGCTGCAGAAATATATGAAAATTTGTCTGATGTTTCCAAAGAATATGATAATAAGTATATTTTATTGTTATCAAGTTTATGTTATGATCTTTCTGGATATCAAGCTAATGCTAAATGTTTAATTGACAAAATGGAAAATTCAGAGTATTATGTCGTTAAAAAAGAAAATAATGATAGTATTGATCATTTAATTAAATATGAAAATATTATATTAAGATCTATTCAGTTTTTTCTTCAAAAAAAGATTTTTCTATTGGATGAGGAAATAGAAAAATTATTGATTGATGATTATTCTTTTTTAAATTATTATTACAAAAACTTTTTAGATAATTTTAAGACAGGATTAAAAGATTTGTGTGATTTTATACTCTATGGATTTAAGCCAAAAAATTATATTTCAGATTATTATACTGATTATATAAATAGAGCTTATATTGAGATTTTATATAGTGGAAATATATTTTTATCTCATATTATGCATTTGTTCAAAACAAGAATTAAATTGTTTAATGAAAAAAGCATATGGAATGTTATGAATAAATATATTGATACTAATAATTATTCTTGGAATACTTATTTTAAATTACTTTCTCAAGATTTATACTCTGATTTTGTGTTAAAACCAAAAGATGAAAGAATTTCTACTTTTGAATTTTGGAATTCTCAATTAAATGCTTTGAATCAAAAAATTTTACTTAATGAAGATAATTACATAATAAAAATGCCAACAAGTGCAGGAAAAACATTTATAGCTGAAATATTAATAATTAATTCATTAATCAAAGAAACTGATTCAAAAGCATTATATATTGCTCCTTTTAATGCACTTACTCATCAAGTATTAACTTCTTTTTCTAAATTAAATCAATTAGGTTTTAATATATCTTCCCTTTCTGGTGCTTATGAAATTAATGAATTTGATGAACTTTTAATTAGAAAATCAGATGTTCTAGTTTCTACTCCAGAAAAAGTTGATTTAATTTATCGAATTAATCCAAATTTCTTTGAAAACATTTCAATAATTATTGTTGATGAGGGGCATATAGTTGGTGATGGTTCTGATAGATCAATTTTATTAGAATTATTAATAAGCAAACTCAAAAAAAGATGTAAAAAGTCTAGATTTATTTATATCTCTGCATTATTGAGTGATGATGATGCTAAAAGTTTTTCTGAATGGATTACAAATACTGATGATCATATTTTATCATCTCCAATTATAACAAATGAAGAATGGGAACCTACACGAAAATTAATAGGATATCTTGAATGGAGAAATAAAGAAGGTAGCTTAATTTTTCCTTATAAAAAATTAGAAGAGAAGAATTATTTTGTCCCAAATTTTATTATGCAAAATACTTTTAAATATATGAATCATAATACTAATAAACAAAATACTGAAAAATTTCCAGATGATAAAAAAATGGATATTGCTATAGAGTTAACACATAAACTTGTCAATGATGGTAATATTCTTATTTTCTCACCACAACCAGGGAATGTTGAAAAGATAGGTGAAAAGTTTTTAGATTTAATAAATGATGATCTTTACTCAGATTATAATGGCTTTACTTTAAATTCAAATGAATTGAATTCTGTAAATTTGAGTTCAAAAATATTAGGGGACAATCACACAGTTACAAATTGTTTACGAAATGGTATTGCAATTCATCATGGTGAATTACCAAAATATCTTAGAAATGCTATTGAAGATGATTTTAAAAATAATTATTTTAAAATATTGATTTGTACTAATACAATTGGTCAAGGAATAAATTTTTCAATTAAAACAATTATTATTCATTCATTAGTAATTACATTTGATGAGGAATCTAAGAAAACAATTAAAATATCTAAAAGAGATTTTTGGAATATTGTTGGTCGAGCTGGTCGAGCTGGAAAAGAAACTGAGGGTCAAATTATATTTTTAAATTTAAAGGATTATGATTTAGATGAATTTGATAAATATACAAAAGACAAAAATATGGTGGAACCATTAAAAAGTTTTTTATTTAAAATAATTGAAACAATAGTTAATAATAGATTAAAAGAAAAATATAATAATTTAATTTCTATTTTAGAACCGTCATTAATAAATATTCTCTTTGAAGAATCGGTAGATAAGTTAGATGAAAAAAGTATTGAAGAAATATTAAAGTATAGTTTGTTTTATATTCAAAATGAAAATAATAATGATTTACAGCAAGTTACTAATACATTTAAAAAAATAGGAAATAAGTTTTATTCAAAAAAAATAAATAACCATCAAAGAAAAATTTATTCAACAACAGGATTATCACTAGATTCTTGTTTTAAAATTAGTAAGTTTATTCAAGACAATTTAGAAGAAATTAAAAAACATATAATTGATAAAGATTATATTGATTTAATAGAAAAAATATTAACTATTTTAATAGAATTAGATGAAATGAATAATGAAAAGAAAATAGAAAAAAAGTTATTAAATAATAATTTTCAAGTAATTTTTGATTTTATTAAACAATGGATATATGGAGAAGATATTGATAAATTAGGGTTTTTTTGGAATAATCATGTGTTTGAAAAAAAATTAGTTAAAAGAATGAATTTTTTTATTAATCAATATTTAGAATTTAGATATCCTTGGGGTGCTAATGCTTTTTTATTAATACTTTTGTATTATTTGGATAAAAAATTTGGAAAAATAGAAGATTATCCTGAAGAAATTAGTAACATACCATATTTTATAAAATATGGAGTAAATAAAAATAATGCTTGTTTATGTAAAAATATTGGGATAAATGATAGGAAAGTTTGTTTGGATTTAGATGAATATTACGAATATGAATTTGAATTTCAGGATATTGCTTTTGATGACTGGTTATTTTCTTTAGAATTTGAAAATTTAAAGAATTTTAATTTCGATAATTTTCAAATAAAAAATATTTTGTATTCTATAAACAAAATTAATAAAAAAGAAAGTTTAAATATTGGCAAATCGGATTTAATCCTAAAAGTTGAAAAAAATCAGTGCGAATATTTTGATAAATTAAAAGTAAATTGTCGTTTATCATTACTTAGGAATGCAAATGATTTTAATATGTACAATATTGATTTAAAACATGAAAATAATACTATTGCCTCAATACCAAGACATATGTCTAAATTCTTAGCTATTGATATGGATATTAATAATAATAGTTACGAGGGTTTAGTTATTAAAAAAAATCAAAATAGTATGGATATACAAATTAAAAAAATTTAATATTTATATTAATAATGGAGTGATTTAAATTTTTCTTTAAATTAATATAATATGATAAAATTTCAGTTTATTAAAAAAGTATTTTTATTTATGTTGTTTTCGAATTTACTTAAAATTGGTGAAATTATGAATGTTTTAATGTCTATTAAACCTTGTTTTGTTGAAAAAATCATTTCTTTTGAGAAGATTTATGAACTTAGGCGAACTATTTTTAAAAAAGAGGTTGAACATGTTGTAATTTATTCATCTGCTCCTGAGAAGAAGATTGTTGGTTATTTTAGTCCTGAAATTAATAAGGATACTCCTCAAAATATTTGGGATGAATTATATGAACATTTAGGAATTGATTATGATGACTTTTTTGATTATTTTTCTGGTAAGGATATTGGTTTTGCATTAAAAATTAATAATCTTAAAATCTTTGAGGAAGCTATTGATACTCGGGATTTTGATAATTTTAAAGCACCACAATCTTTTAAATATTTAAATAATAATGAAACTGAAGTTATTATGCGACAACTATAACATAATTAGAATTTAAATTGAAAACTCTGTGTTTATTATTTAATTTTTAACTTTTTTTTTTTAATTGTTGAGGCTGTCCCACAATTATATTTCTTGAAACATTAAAGTTTTGCCAAAATTCATTGAAAATGTGAGAAGTTGATTTGTGTGGGGAAAATTTAATAAATTTTCAGCATTTTTACTATT
>JAISIT010000033.1 GCA_031261915.1 Candidatus Methanoflexus mossambicus | reverse complement strand
AATGTTTTTTTTAGTTAAATTAATTTAAAGGAGGTTATTGTCATGAATTTTACTTCTATAGAAATACCATTAAGACCATGTGGGCTTTTTAAAGAAAATAAACCATTACCTATATGTAGAACACATATGCCGGTAAAAGTTTAAATACATCATGTTTTCTAAAATAATGAGATAAAAGCAAAGTATTTTTTTTTAAGAAAAATTTTTGTTTTGGTTTATGAATCAAAACTTTTTTTATTTATTTTACTTTTAAAATTTATACTTTACTTTGATTCTCATTATATTCATTTTTTTTTTTTTAAATGAAATAAAAATGTTTGTTTTATTTAAATTATTTTGGCACTGTAATCAATTAGGTTGGTTTTTAATATTTGGATATTTTCGTCTTGATTGCAGTGTTCTATAATTTGGTCTGTAATTTAATGAATCAGTTACTATAGTTTTAAGTAATGAAAATTCATCTTTTGCCCTATTTTTTAAATTTCTAATATAACTTAAACTATGCCAAGTTTCATTACTATTTGATGTAGATGGAACTTCTTCATGATCCATATGACAACTGAACATATAAAACCTTTTAAACAATTTATCTGCTTCTTTTTTCACTATTTTCATGCTTTTTTTCAAATGCTTTGGCACATTTTTCAAGTGATCAACTAACTGATTATATTTAATTTTAGCATTATATTCATTTAAAGAGCGGAAAATTTCATTAAATTCTGTATTTAACATTAAGAAGTATATTATATCTGTTTTTGACCATTTATCTTTATTTATTTTTATTTCATTAAAAATTTTTTCATTAATATATTTCATTCCATGAAATTCGCATAAGTTAATGGGAATCTTTAGTTTTTTGGTTAATGCTTGATATACACCTAACATATCTGATGTTATGGTTTTAACAGGAAAATTTTCTTTATAAAAATCAATGAATCTTAACATCATAGGTAATTTACGAGTATTCATCACAGCAATAGCAACAGGAATATCTTGCACTGCACTATCAAAAATAGAGACCAAATATCTTCTTTTTTTAGAAACCTTGAAAAAATCTTCATCCATTGAAACATTGCCTAATAAACTAATATCACCAGATAATTTAATATTTTTCATTTTACTCATCCAAATCTGACCAACATCACTAACATGCCTTTCTTCGGAAGTTAATTTATCTCGTTTAAAATCTTGAGGCAATACCACAAGATCTTTATCATAAACCACATCTTTTTGTTCTTTTTGAAGAATTTTACCTATATAAGTATGACTAACACGAATACCCATAGTTGTTTTTAAAACTTCAGCCGTTTTATCAAAAGATAAACCAGTTGAAGCATGAATTTTCTTAATTTTATCATCTAATTCAATAGTTTCTTTAATCTCCTCATTTATTCTTTGAGGAAGAGGAGTTGAATAAATATGCCCACATTCACATAAATATTTCTGTAAAAAAATTTCAATATCCTCATCCTTACTATTTTTCGTATGACCTGTTTTTTTACCATATTTTTGCTTAACTATAGAATTACACTTATCACATCTTGGATGAAGCATTGCAAGAATACCATCACTCCCAAAAACAAGTTCATCTTCTTTTCCTGCGAAATTAGTATCTTCATTCAAAGTAATTTTATAAATATGATCTTTAATCTCACTTAACTTCATATAATCAACTAATAAATTATTTTTATTAAAATTAACAGAATTATCACTATTTAAATCAAAAACAGTTTGATTAAAAATTTTAATATCATTATCCTTATTTTTAAATGATTTATTAAAATTATTATCTGAATAATAAGTTATATTTTCAAATAAAACTGTTTGATTCAAATTATCTTCACTAAAAACCTTTTTAGAATACTTATTTTTAGGTTTATATGGTTGAATATCAAAAGCATCATAAACAGCATAAAGACTTAAATCAGTTTGAAATTCAACTATTTTCTGATCAAAAGTTTCAACATCTGTTAAATTCATAAAATAATATATGTTTTTCATCTTATATATACTTAACTATCTAATTTAGTAGCGATGTGTAATTTCAACTGTAAAAAAATATTTTATAAAAATTTCATAATCATATAGGAATTAAAATTAAAATTTAACCTCCTAAAAAAAATCGTTTTTTCTATGAAAATTAATAATTTTGATTTTGTGCTGAAAAAATTTTTTAAAAAAATTTTAAAAATTTTGTTGCAAGACCAACCTCGAATTTACATAGCCAAAAATATTTAAAAAAGGTAAAATAAATATTAAAAAAAATAAATTTTATATGTGGATATGTTTTTTAGACAAATCAACTCCAGAAAAATTTATACAAGAGGTTATAAAAATGAATAGTGATATTAAAACTGTGAATGAGAAAATTAAATTTATAGAACAACATCAAGATCTTTATAGGCAATATTTAAATAAACAAATAGCCATAATGGATTATGAAGATGCAATAGAACATGCTGAAGAAAAAGGAGAAGAAAAAGGAATAGAAAAAGGAATTAAAAAAATTGCTCTTAAGATGAAACATGAAAAAATATCTGTTGATATAATAAATAAAATC
The DNA here is from genome assembly GCA_031261915.1 of Candidatus Methanoflexus mossambicus. Lineage (GTDB taxonomy): Archaea > Methanobacteriota > Methanobacteria > Methanobacteriales > Methanobacteriaceae > Methanoflexus > Methanoflexus mossambicus. Next base: position 53 of record JAISIT010000033.1, on the reverse strand, counting down.
ACAGGACTTTCTAAGGACACTATTCAGAATTTGTAATTTTTAAATTCTAAAAA
>JAISIT010000221.1 GCA_031261915.1 Candidatus Methanoflexus mossambicus | reverse complement strand
TGGGATTTGTTGGATTTTACACTGTTAAAACTATTTAAAAACATCACTTTTTTACATTTATCTTCCATCAAATCCTACATATTTATTTTTACAAAAGAGCCAACAACTTTACACAACCTTATTTATTTTTAAAATTATTTAAAATAGCTATTTTCTAAAAATAATGGGTTATTAAAATATAATAATAATAGTAATAATAACAGTAATGATAGTAATAATAATAGTAATAATAGTAATAATAATAAATACTATTTTAATTATGAGATTTAAATCGGCATATTTAAATAATAAAACTATTAAAAAGTTTAAGTAATATTATACATAGTTCACATGTAATATTTTGAATATATTCATATATTAATATATTATATGTACAACATTTAAAAGGAGGAATAATAATTAATGAACTTAAAACTAATCCAATATTCTGCACTTCTCCATGATATTGGGAAATTCTATCAAAGAAGTCAAACTAATTGGAATTCTAAAAATCATTCTAAATGGGGTTATGAGTTTGTTAAAGAATATTGGAATGACGACATTTCGAATTTAGTTCGGCATCACCATAATTCTAATGATTCCATATCAAAAATACTACAAATTACAGATCGGCATTCTGCACCAATGGATAAAGGAGAAAATGAAGATCAAGAAAAGTATAATGAACATTTAATTTCAATTTTTTCAAATATTAGTTTAACTAATGAAAATCATGATAATTATAATGTTCCATTAAATGAATTAGATTTAAATAATTTTGATGATTTAAAACCCATTAATAAAAGAATAAGTAATAATACTTATAATTTAACTCAAAAGTATAAAATATTGTGGAATAAGTTTATAGATGATTTAGATAAAATTGGTAATAAATACGATTTTAATACATTATTGGCATTATTAAAAAAATATACTTCAACAATGCCTTATGAATTATCTAAATCAAAAACAGATATTTCATTATTTGATCATCTTAAAACTACTGTTGCATTAGCTTCTTGTAAATACTGGCATGAAAAACAAGGAAATGCAATAATTAAAAATGGAGAATCTTCAAAAAATCAAGATAATCTTTATTTGTTAATTGGTGGAGATATTTCAGGAATTCAAAAGTTTATTTTTAAAATTTCATCGCCAGATAATGCACAAAAAGGTATGAGTAAAAGATTAAGAGGAAGATCTTTATATTTATCTTTACTTACAAGAGCAATTAGTGAAAAAATCATTAAAGATTTAAAACTTACATCTGCAAATATTTTATTTTGTGGTGGTGGTCGTTTTACTATAATAGCCCAAAATACTGAGGATGTTAAAAATAAACTTGATAAATTGAAATTAAAATTAAATACATTTTTCATTGAAGATTTCAATGCAGAATTATATATGGCTTTATCATATTTACCATGTTCTGATGAAGATTTAGAAGATTTTGCTTTATTAAATGAAAAATTATTGTATTATTTATCTATTGATAAAAAACATAAATTTTCGGATTATATTAAAAATACCAATAATATTGAGAAATTTTTCAATGAAAAAGAGGATACACATCATAAAGAAGAAGATTTTTGTCCAGTATGTGGTGAACTAAAAAAAAATAAAGATGATGATTTTTGTCTTAAATGTCAAAATCATAGAAGATTAGCTCAAGATTCTTCTAATGCAGAATATATGGTTAAATGTTTTTCAAAAGAAAAGGATAAAGAATTTAATTTTTTTGAATCTGAATTATCTGTGGGATTTATTTTTAAAACAAAATTAACTGTTGGAGATATTAAAAAATATGATGAAAAATATGAATCAGTTGAAGTGATTAAGCTCAATGATTCTAATTTTTTAGACATAATTAAAGATACTAATGAAAAATTTACTAATGTTTCGTTTAGTTTTGATGTTTTAGGGAATAATATTCCTCTTGTGGACATTGATAATAAGACCATACCATTTTATTTTGAACATTTAGCTAAGTTAAGTAAAGGTTCTGATAAATTAGGTGTTTTAAAAATGGATGTAGATAATTTAGGTTTAATTTTTTCATTAGGTCTTGATTATTTAAAAGATAAAAACGATAACAAAACCAAAGCAATATCTAATATTTCCAGAACATCTACTTTAAGTTTTTATTTAGATTTATTTGTTTCAGGTTTTATTAATGAAATATCTAAAAATAAAGAGTATATGGTTTATAAATATGATGATCTTTGTGATGAATGTAAAGAAAACTTAAAAGATTTGCGAGTTGAAAAGTTAATTTTTGATGAAAATGAAAATGAAAGATTTGAAGTAGAAATTTATTGTGATGATAATAAAAAACCTTGCAGTAAATGTGTAAAAAATGGAATATCCACTATTTATATTGATTATTCTGGAGGGGATGATTTATTAGTCATAGGTCCTTATGATAATATAATAAAATTTGCTGGAGAATTGAGAGAAAAATTTAAGAAATGGACTTCTAATAATCCAGATATCACAATATCTGCAGGAATTAATATAGTTTCACCAAAGTTTCCTATTGGAAAAGCAGTTCAAGGAGCTGAAAGTTTATTAAAAAGATCAAAAAATTATGGAAGAAATAGAGTCACAGTTTTCAATGAAACTGTTGAATGGGAAAATAATGGATCATACAAAGATTTTCATGATTTAATGAAATTTTCTGAGGATCTTGAATATTTAATTTCTAAAGAGATTATTTCAACTGGTTTTGTTTATTCCATGCTTCAATTATGGTATAAATATTTTCAAAAAGGTACTCAAGAATCAATTGAATCTGAAGATTTTGATAAAATTTATCGTATTAGAATAACAAATAAACGATATGTTCCTAAGTTAGTTTATAACATGCGAAATATTAATGATGAAAAAATTAGAACAAAATTTAGGAAAAAACATTGGAATATGTTGCCATGGATTAAAATCCCTGCATCATGGATAAGTTTAAGGAGGAGATAATATGTCATATATTGGTGATGTTGCTAAAAAAATTAAAACTTTTACAAGCTTTAAAGATTATTCTATTGAAGATTTTCGAAGATATTCCGATAAAAAAGAAAATATCTGTGATTGTGAAAAGATTGCAATAGAACTTTTAAATGATGAAATTAAATCCTATGTTATTCAGGATTTTTTAGAAATAATGGAGGATTCTACATTTAAAAAAGGAAGTAAATTTATTATTGGTAACAAATTATTCAAGGAATTTAATAGAAATAAAAAATTTAAAAATCTGAAGAAAACTCAATTTAAATCGTTAATAGATGTTTCTATTAATAAAATTGACAAATATGATGATAATATTAAAGATTATGAGAATTTTAGATTATTTTTTGAAACAATAGGTGATTTCATGTCAGAAATAGGAAAAATTACAATTAAAATTGATAAATTGGGCTGTTTTAGTGACTATGATGAAGAAGATTTTGCTAAATTTGGTGGAGATGCAGATATAATTACTCAAGAATTAAATAAAGATTCTATTAAAATATCTCAACTTAGAAAATTTTTTGCTGCTGTTAAAGATATTGAATTAAAATTAAAAGAAAGTAATAATAATGATAATAATTGTAATAATAATGATAATAATTGTAATGATGGGAATAATAATTCAATGCAAAAAGAGGTTTGGGATTCAAAGGCAAAAGCTAAATTTTATTTATTAATGCCTAATTTAGCTTATGCAAGAAGTAGAGATTTAATTAAAGATGATAGTTTTTATAAATTACTTAAAACATCAATGAATAAGGTTATTAATGGTAATGATGATACTATTGTGGATGATTTTAAAAAATTTGCACTATTTTTAACATCAATTGTTGCATTTTATAAAGCAAATAATCCAAAAAGTAATTAATTGAGGTGTGTTATGATGAATAATGAAAAAAACAAAAAGAATAATGAGTCTGAAGTTAATTTTGGATTTAAGGGAAATATTTTAATTTGTGGAAAAATTGTATGTGATACTGGATTACATATTGGAGACTCTAATGATTCCTTGGAAATTGGAGGTATTGATAATATGGTAATTCGAGATAAAGAATCTGATTTGCCATACATTCCAGGTTCATCATTAAAAGGAAAATTAAGATTTTTATTAGAATTGAATGATCAAGATAGTACAAAGTATATTTTAACTGAATATGAAACATTTAAAAAAAAAGGAGCGAATGCTTGTCAGTGTGGTGAATGTGTGTCTTGTCATATCTTTGGTTTCACTAATTCGGATGATGCTAAATTTAAAGGACCAACGAGAATCATAGTGCGAGATGCATTACCTGATGATGACACTAAATCTTTTTGGAAAAATTCAGATGATATTTCTCGAGGGACTGAATTAAAAGTTGAAAATCGTATTGACAGAATTGAAGGAACAGCTAAAGATCCAAGACCAACAGAAAGGGTTCCAAGAACTTCTAAATTTGATTTAAATATTGTATTTAGCATATATTGTGATGAAGATAAAGATAATTTTAAACATATTTTTAGAGCTTTTGAGCTATTGGAGGATAGTTATTTAGGAGGTAATGGATCAAGAGGTTATGGTCAAGTCCATTTTGAAGAATTATCTATATATGAAAAACCTAAATCTTATTATACTGGAGAAAAGTCTAAAAATCATGAACGATTGTTTAATTGTAACTTTGAATGTAGTGATGATGAAAAACATTGTAAAATTGGTAAATATAACATTGAAATAAAAAATGAATTTGAACCTAAATTTAAATCATGAGTTGATACTATGGAGTATATAGATTATAGTGATCATGTGATTTATATTGAACCTAAATCAACTTTACCATTATTAAGTTCAGATAAACTGGCAGGTTCTATTGTATACGGGATTTCTGAATTATTTCCTGAGAAAATTAATGATATTGTAAATGATTTTAAAAAATTAAACCATCCGTTTATTGTTTCATCAGGATTTCCTTATATCAAAACTGCTAAAAAGATAATAAGGTTTTTTCCAAAACCTATTCAAAAACCATTAAAACCTGAAGATAGAAAGAAATTTGATAATATTGAAAAAGAAATTGAATATTTTAAAAAATCTAAAGAATTAGGAGCTATTGAATTTTTAGATGAAATTACTTTTTATGAGATTATTAATGGAAAAATAACGAATTTAGAACTTTTTGATTTAATGGAACAAAAACAATATTTTATTAAAAATAATAGATTTCTTTTATGCAAAGATAACAATGAAATGGTTAAAGATGTAAGTATTTCATATTCAAAAGAAATTAAACCACATAATAGTATTAATAGAATAATACAGCATACAAAACCTTTTTACTTTGAAGGTCATAGATTTCATGAGAATAATGGAATATTTTTCTTAATTAAATTTAGAGATGAAAATATTAAAGATATAGTATTATCATCACTTAAATTTTTAGAAGACAGAGGTTTAGGTTCAAATATCTCTTCAGGGAGTGGACATTTTAAAATAGGTAAAATTGAAATTGATACTGAACTTGAAAAGAATGTTACAAATAATGGTCAATTTTATTTACTATTGTCTCGATTTATTCCAAATAAATATGATATTGAACATTTAAAAAATCATATATCTGATTCTTTATATGATATTGATTTTAAACAGGGAAGAATCATGAAAAATAGCATTTTTAAGAATAAAATTAGATTTTTTAAAGAGGGGTCTGTTTTTCCAGTTAATAAAACTAATGATAATTGGGGAAATGTTATTTTAGAGAATAATTATTCTAAAAATAAATATATGGAATATGGCATTCCATTTAAAGTAAAATATGTTGGTGATTAAATGAAAATTGGTATTGAAGTTAAAACACCAGTGCATATTGGCAATGGAAGTGAATATAGCCGTGCAGGATTCCATTATGGAAAATTAAAAAAATCTGGAAAAGAAATTATAAGAAAATGTAAAGTTGAAAAAATTTATGAACATCTTTTAGTAAAATATCCTGATTTAGCTGATGATTTTTTAAATATGCTTTCTGATAGAAATAAATATCTAAATGATTTTTTAGTTAAAATTAACACAAAAGATAAAACTTTTTTTAAAGAAATCATTTCAAAAGAATATTCTTATTTTTCATACTTAAAATATCCATTAAACAATAAATTTGTTAAAAATGGGGATGGGTCATGGAAAGATATTAAATCTATTAAAGAATGTGTTAAAACAGATAAATCTCTATATATTCCAGGTTCATCAATTAAAGGAGCTATTAGAAATTGTTTGTTATATGATAAAGTTTCTTTCAATGAAAATGATAATGTTAACACGATTTATAATAAAATTAATAAACTGGATAAATCACTTAATAATATGATGAAATATTTATATTTTGGAGATACAACATATATTAATAACATAACTATTTTCGCTACTGAATCTTTTGGAACAAATAGAAATACTACTTCTTTTTTTGAGGTTGTCGATGAAAATGAAAAATTAGAATTTGATTTTAAATCAACATATAATAAAAATATACATAAATCTAATGATTTTGATGAAAATGAATTAGATATTGATAATATTTTCAAAAAAATACATGATTTTTCGAATGATGTGTTAAATCATGAATTTGAATTTATATTAAGTAGAAATGATGAACTAGATATGCTTGAAAAAGAGTATGGTGCTTTGATTAAAAAAAATAAAGAAAATTCACCTATTTTATGTTTAGGTATGGGATCTGGATTTTTAAAAATGAGTTCTTTATTAAAACTTAAGAATATGAATAATGGTTATGATACTAATTTATTTTATAAATATAGGAAAAGAAATAAATTAGGTAAAGATAGAAACGGAAATATCAGAAGATATGATTTTCCTAAAACTCGTAGGCTTATTGTGGGGAATAATAAGCCATTAGGATGGGTTAAATTAAGTAAAATTTGAAAAATGATGAGTATTATGAAAAGATTATTATTTATAACTATTGGAACAGGCACTAAAACTAAAAAAGGATATATTAATTTCGAAGAACAAGTAACTGGTATATGTCATATAATCAATAGTCAAAATCCTGATAATATTGTGTTTTTTGGATCAAAAAGACCTGAAAATGCAGACAAAAATAATATTTATTCCGAAGATACATTTAAACAAATAAAAAATAATTATTTTAATGAATATTGTGATTCTATTGAAAATATCTCTAATTTCATAAAATTTAGTAATGAACACAATTTTCAATCGTGTATTTCGGATTTTAATAATGTTTTATTGAAGTATAATGATGATTCAAATGATATTATAGTATGTCCATTTGGTGGAACGAAAGAAATGACAAATGCTGCTGTTTTATGTTCTGGTATTTATAAAAAAACTTTGATTAATAAAATTGCAGGTTTTGATGATGATGGGAAAATTAAATTAGTTGATTACGAACTTGTTGATAGCATATATGAAATTTCAGATAAAGACAATTTAGATAAATTAAAGATCGCATTTAATCAGAATAATTTTTATTATGCTACAAGAAAGTTGAAGGATATAGTTAAATTAGTTGATAATAAACAAGAATATAAGAAATTAATTTTAACTTATGATAACTGGGATAAGTTTAATCATGAAAAATCTAAAAGTAATTTTCCTGAAAATTATGAAAAAATTATTCCTGAAAATAAAGAAAGAATTGAATTAAATAGATCTGCTTTAGAAATAATATGTAATAAAGATGAAAATTTAAGAAGTTATTACATTTTAGCAGATTTATTGAATAATGCTGAAAGAAAAGCAGATAAAAAGAATTTTGATGATGCTATTGCTCGTTTATATCGTTCATTAGAATTAATTGGTCAAATAAGACTTAAATTAAATTATGATATTAATACTTCGGATATAAACAAATTAAACTTCATAAAATTAAAAAAAGAATATGATTTAAACGATGAAGATATTATTATTAAAATTGAAAATAAACTTAAGGTGGCTGAAGAAAATAAACTCAATGGTGAAAGACCAGATAAAGCTACAATTGGATCTTATGATGCGTTTACTTTGCTTAAAGTTTTAAATGATGATATTGGATTAAAATTTTTTGAAGAAAAAATATATGATAAATTGAGTTTTAGGAATAACTCTATTTTAGCCCATGGTTTAGAACCAAAAACTGGAAGAGAATATAAAACATTTAAAAAAGTAATTGATCCATTTGCTAAACAATTATATGAAAATATTGAAGAATTAAAAGATAAAACTAAGTTTCCAAAATTTAAATTAAATTAAATAGTTATTAATTATGAATATCTTAAAGTGTTTGTTATGAAAAAATTATTATTTATGTCTGTTGGAAAAGGAATCACTGTAAAACCTAAAAAGATAATATGTGAGAATTGTGGGTGTGAGATACAAAAAGGAAAAACTGATAATCATTATGGTAGGAATGATCAGGTTAAAGGAATCATTTTCACAATTAAGGAATATAAACCAGATTGTGTCTATTTTTTCACATCTAAGGAGTCTAAGGATACTGTAGATTTAGTTAAAAATGAATTCTATGAAATTTATCATAAACCTTTTGATGAAATATACAATTCAAATTTTGTGATTTTAAGTGATGTTTATAATTTTGATTCTTGTTATGTTGATATTCAAAGAGTGTTTGAAAAATATTCGGACTGTGAAATTGCTGTAAGTCCTTTAGGAGGTACAAATCCTATGGCTAGTTGTATGTCGTTATGGGCAGGAGTTTTCAATAAAAAAATATTATTTGCACCAAGAACATTAAAAAATGATAATAAAAATGAATTGGAAGAAAATAAAGAATTAAAATGCAAAAAACCTTATGAGATCCAGGATAAAATAAATGATAAAATAAATTTTGAAAAATTTAAAGATGCATTTGATAGCTGTAATTTTGAATTGGCTAGAAGTAAATTAAGTGATGTTAAAGATTTAGAGTATAAATCTTTTTTATTAAATTTAATAGATTTTTATGGATTATGGGATAAATTTGATAATAAATGTTCAAAAAAACGATATTTAAATGCTTGTTTAGATTCAATTTTATCAGAATTTAATAATGAAAAAAATAAAAAAATTTATTTTAATTTTAAAAATGAGTTTCCAAAGGTTATTAAACAAATTGAAGATAATTTAAATTTTTTAAATAAAAAAATTGGAGATAAAAACAAAGATATTTCAAATTCTATTAAATTTTATCTTCCAGATTTGTTAAACAATGCTAAAAGAAGATGTTTTGAAGGAAAATATGATGATGCTGTAGCAAGGTTGTATAGGGTTAGTGAATTAATAGCTCAAATTAAATTAGTTGATTTGGGTTTAATTAATTTGGATTCTTTAAAAAGTAATTTATCGTTTATTTTAGATAAATCTTTATTTAAAGAAAAAGTTGGTGGATTTTGTTCAGAGCAAAGATTTAAAAAATATGCATTTAAGGGTCGTGAAAAAACATATGAATTATTGGAAGAAGAATTTGGAATTAAATTTTCATTAGGTGAAGAAAGAGACATAGCTCATGAAAAAATTATCTCTAGTCGCAATACAAGTATTTTAGCGCATGGTTTAAAACCCATACAAGAACATGTTGCTAAAAAATTATTTGAGGATTTAGTTGATTATTCTAAAATTATTTATCCTGAGATTATAAATGATATGGATTTAGCTAAATTTCCTAAATTTAACATAGAATAATCATCTTGGAGAGATTTTCGTGTTTAAACCTAAATTTAAATATACAGACAGAATTGTAAATAATTTGACATTTATTGCAGAATCTAATGCTGTTATTTTGAATTCTCCATTAATTCCTAAATGGGAAGTTACTCTTCGTCGTGATGCTATTTTAAATAGTGTTCATGCTTCAACGGGTATTGAAGGTAATTCTCTTACAATTGAAGATGTTACTGCTTTAGCTAATGGGAATGATGTTATTGCTCGAGATAAAGATAAATTGGAAGTATTAAATTATTTGAATGCTTTAAAGATGATTCCTGATTTTGCTAAAATTGATAATTTTGCCATGGATGATTTTTTATATTTGCATAAAATATTAACTGATGGAACAATAGATTACCCTAATGCTTCTGGAAATTTAAGAGATCGTCAAGTTTATGTTGGAAGTTCTGATGGTTCTAAGGTATTTGTGCCTCCAAAAACAGAAAAAGTTGAAAAATTAGTGCTTGATTTTTTAAAATGGTTTAATTTAGTGGATAATATTCATTTAAATCCTATTATTGTTGCTGGGTTAACACATTATGAAATTGTTAGAATTCATCCATTTATTGATGGTAATGGTAGAATAGCTAGAACAATGGCTACTTTAGCATTATATAAGCAGGGTTTTGATTTAAAAAGATTTTTTGCATTAGATGATTATTATGATATAGATAGACCTCGTTATTATGCTGCATTAAGGAGTGTAGATCCAAAAACAAGAGATTTAACTGAATGGTTGAATTATTTTACTGATGGTGTTGCTTTTAGTATGAAAGCAGTGAGGGAAAAAGTAATAACTCTTAGTAAAAATGTTAAAAATCTAAAAGAATCTGGTCAAATAGCTTTAAATGAAAGACAAATGGCTATTGTTGAGAAAATATTGTCTGATGGAAAAATAACCAATAGAGATATTCAAAAAATGTTTTCTATTTCGGATACTATGGCACGAAAGGAAACTGTCAAGTTAGAAAAGTTAAATGTCATTAAACGGGAAGGTAGTGGAAGGAATACACATTATATTTTAACTTAATCTTTTGATTTAGGTTGTGGATTAGGTTGTGGATTAGGTTGTGGATTAATGATAAATTTAAATATTTGTGTATAAAACTATTATATTAACTTCATAACTAATTAAAATAAATATTTTTAATAAAAAAATAAAAATAACAAATTTTCATATAATATTCTATTTTTGAGAAATAATGTGAGACAATGAAAATCAATACGGCATATTTAACTATAAAAACTGACAAAAAGATTATGGAATCATCATCTAAGCTTAGAGGATATTTTGGTAATGAATTTAAGGATTATCCTTTATTACATAATCATTATGATAACAATAGCTATTTATATACTTATCCTCTTGTTCAATACAATGTGTTTAATGGAAATGTGACAATTTTAGGAATTGAAGAAGGTGTAAATACTTTAAAAGAGATTTCATCTGAAATAAAGACTTTAAATTTAGGAAAAAATAGCTACTGCGTTAATGAAAAGATTATTCATGAAAAAGAGTATGAAGTGGCTCCTACAAGGGATGAACTTCATTATAAATTTGTTTCTCCTTGGCTTGCTTTAAATAGTAAGAACAATGAATTATTTAAAAATATTAATTCCTGGAAAGATAAAAAGCTATTTTTAAATAAGATTTTAACTGGAAATATTCTTTCTATGGCTAAGGGTCTTGGAATTATTGTTAATCGTCAGATTTATCCTAAAACTCATTTAGATGAGAGAAATGTTTATTATAAATCAATAGCTATGAAAGGATTTGTTGGGGAATTTAAAATTAAATTTCGAATTCCTAATTTTTTTGGTCTTGGTAAAGGAGTTAGTAATGGTTTTGGAACGGTTAAAGAAATTGTTAGTGAATAATTTTTTAATTGAACTTTTTTTAATATTTTTGAATTAATAATGTAATATACTATTGTGATATGGGATAAACATTTCAATTTCAATTTCAATTTTTATTTTGTTTTAATTTTCATTAGCTTATGGTTTAATATAATTTTTAATAACCAAATATTTATATATTATTGGTTAGAAAAATAACCAATATATAATATTATTATGGTTAGAAAAATAACCAATATTAAAAATGAGTTTCATGAATCATGATATTATACTATTGAATCATAGTGATTTTTGAAATTATATTTAATTTAAAATGGTGAAAAAATGAACAATAATGCATTATCTGCGTATATTAAAGATACTTTTAAAGATGTAAATGAATTAGGAAATAAAATTAAAAATAATCCAAATATAAGATATAGAAATACATATTATAAAATTAAAAAACATATTGATGATTTTTTAGGGGGTTATGTTGAAAATAGATTTATCACACTTGCAGGATTAAGGGGGGTTGGAAAAACTACTCTTTTACTTCAAATTTATAATTATTTGATTAATGAAAAAAATATCTCTAAAAAAAGAATTTTATATCTTTCTGTTGATGATGTAATAAATTTTTTAGATTCAAACATATATGAGGTGGTTAATTATTTTATTGAGGAATTTCATGAAACAAAACCTGTTATGTTAGATGAAAAATTATTTATTTTAATTGATGAAGCACAATTTGATAAAAAATGGTCAATAGCTGGAAAGGTATTATATGATAAAACTGAAAATATTTTCTTTATTTTTACAGGATCATCTGCATTAAATATAGAAATGAATGTAGATGCTGTGAGGAGGGTAAAAAAAGAGATATTATTTCCTTTAAATTTTTTAGAGTATAATGAGTTGAAAAATAATATTTTTCCAATAAATGAGTATCAAGAAACAATTAATAATTTAATTTTTAAAAATGAGCTTATAGACGATGCAAAAAAAAAAGAAGAGGAGTATTTTTTTAATCTCTTAAATTTGAAAAAACCATTGAAAAAAGAGTGGGATAATTTTTTATTAACTGGGGGTTTTCCTTTTGGATTAAAAATGGAAGAAGATCATATTTATAGAAAAACTGTAGATATGATAACTCGTATAATTGAAAACGATATTTTTAATTTAAAATCATTTAACACAGATACAAAATCAATTATTTCACGAATAATTTGTTATATTGGATTACAAGAACCAGGTGGAACTTCAAATTCCAAATTGGCTAAAATACTTGAAAAATCTCAAGTTCAAATAAGAGAAATTTTAAGAGTTTTAGAAAAAACCCATTTAATTTTTAGTGTAAAACCTTATGGTAGTGGAGAAAAACAGATAAAAAAACCATGGGAATATTATTTTCTCTGTCCATCAATTATTGCTGCTATAAGATACCGTTTTGGAAAGTTTGATAAATTTGATACTCAATTTTTAGGTCTTTTGGCTGAAAGTTATGTTGCTTCTTATTTATTTAAAGTTAAAGAGGAAGAAAATTATTATTTTAATTTATATTATGATCCAAGAAAAAACGGAGTTGACTTTTTATTGGATACTTGGGATAATATTATTCCTGTAGAAGTAGGATATGGAAAAAAAGATAAAAAACAGATTAAATTAGCTATTAATCATTATAAATCTCCTTATGGAATAATAATATCAAACACGACTTCAAAAATCCACAGAGATGATGATATTATTTATATTCCATTATCCTCAATTCCATAAAGTTTATTTTGATGGCTATTTTTAATTTTATATTTTTTAATATATGGTTTTAATATGATTTTGTATTGGCTATTTTAATAGCCGTTTATTTATATATTCTTGGCTATTTTAGTAGCCATATTATTTCTACAATTTTTATTATTTGTTTTAGGTTTATTTTTGTTTTTTTATTTAATTATTAAATCATATATATTTTTTTTAAATTATATTTTATATAATTAATTATTTATAAAATTAACTTGTTTTTATTTTAATTTAGTTACAATATATAAATATTTATATACTTTAAATAATATAGATAATATTTAAGTAAATATATAATTTCTTTTTTAATATAAAAATTATTAAAAATATTTCATTATTTTTGGCTATTTTAATAGCCATATATTTATATATATAATTGGCTATTTTAATAGCCATATATTTAATATTGATTTTTGTTGTAATATTTGATGGTGTAACTATGGAAGATCAAAAAATAATAAATTTTTTAAATGACTCAATATATAATTTAGACAAGAATCTATCAAGTTATAGTCAAATTTTTGATAATAGAGATATGTACTATGAACTTAGAGGACATATTGATGATTTTTTAAACGGATATGTTGAAAATAGATTTATTACTTTAGCTGGCTTAAGAGGAGTAGGAAAAACTACAATTTTATTTCAAATTTATAATTATCTGATTAATGATAAAAAAATTCCCAAAGAACAAGTATTATACCTATCTGCTGATGATTTAAATAGTTTTTTGGGAATTGATATTTATGAAACAATAAATATTTTTCTTGAAAATTTTCATAATACTCGTCCTTACGGATTAGATAAAGAAATATTTATTTTAATTGATGAAGCACATTTTGATAAAAAATGGTCATTAGCAGGAAAAGTATTTTATGATAAATCTATGAAAATATTTTTTATTTTTACAGGATCATCTGCTTTAAATTTTGAAGTAAATGTGGATGCAGTTAGAAGAATTAAAAAAGAAAGAATATTTCCCTTAAGCTTTCAAGAATATAATAAATTAAAAAATAAAATTCCTTATGTTTTAAATTATAAAAAAACAATCAATGACTTAATTTTTAAAAATGAAGGAATTGAAATAGCTAAAAAATTAGAAAATGAAATGATTATGGATTCATTTAATCATAATATTGATATTAAAGAGCAATGGAATAATTATTTGCTTGTTGGAGGATTTCCGTTTGGATTATCCCTTAATAAAAAAGATGTATATGAAAGAACCTTTGATTTTGTCAATAGAATCATGTTTAAAGATGTTTTAAGTTTAAATTCATTTAATGGAAAAACAATATCTGTTATTTCCCAGATAATTACATATATTGCTTTACAAAATCCTGAGGGAACTTCTGCAGACAAATTATCAGGAATATTATCAAAACCTAAAAAAACAATTCAAGATATTTTAAATACCTTAGAAAAAACCCATTTATTTTTTTCTGTTAAACCTTATGGAGGATTAAAACAAATAAAAAAACCTTGGGAATATTATTTTCTTTCTCCATCAATAATGGCTGCTTTACGATATCGTTTTGGAAATTTTAATCAAAGAGATAATAGTTTTTTAGGTGTCTTAGCTGAAACTTATGTTGCTTCTTATTTATTTAAAGTTAAAGAGGAAGAAAATTATTATTTTAATTTATATTATGATCCAAGAAAAAACGGAGTTGACTTTTTATTGGATACTTGGGATAATATTATCCCTGTAGAAGTAGTATATGGAAAAAAAGATAAAAAACAGATTAAATTAGCTATTAATCATTATAAATCTCCTTATGGAATAATAATATCAAATACAACTTCAAAAATCCATCAAGAAGACAATATTATTTATATTCCTTTATCATCACTTCCATGATATTTATTTGGTATATTTATTTTTATTTAACTTATTTTTTATTTTTATTTAACTTATTTTTTATTTAACTTATTTATTTTCCGTTTTTTGATTATTATAGTCTTATTTTACTCTAAATTTTCTTTTTTTTATTTATTTAATATAGTTTTTAATTAAATGAATTTTAATTCTTATTTTATTTATATTTAATAAATATCTTTAAATGAATTTTATATTTTATGATAAAATCAAAACATTTATATATGATGATATCATAAAATAAATTACAAAGTAAAAAATGAAAAATATTTTGTATTTTAATAAATTAAATAAACGGAGGATGTAAATATGATGAGATTTGGCAAAAGTTTAAAACCATTAAATCTTGAAGTTAAATACTTATCTGCGGTTTCCAGTTATAACCCTAAAAAATTTAAAGAACATTTAAAAAAAGCAAAAAAGCTTAAGGATTAAGTTATTTCTAATTTAAACTTTAATTGTCACAAATTTAAAGTATTACTCATCATATTTATATGAAAATATGATAAAAGTTATTCAGTCTTGGTGGCATAGTGAAGATATTATTCTATCATCATCAAGCAAAGCCATTAAACAAGTTTTAGATATTTATACTGATGAAGAAATTATTCCATATATGATAGATTCTAATTTTTTGAATTTTAAAGTTAAAAGTAGATTTAAAAATATGGAATTAGAGTTTATTCAAGAATATAATAAAGATTTAAAATTTAATTCGATAATTTTAATAAATTTGGGGAATTTAGATAATTGGCCTAAAGTAGATTATAATTTGAATATAAATTTAAGGCATGTTAAAATTCAAGTGGAATATATGGATACAAATCCGTATTTTGAAGAAATAAAGTTTTTAAATCTTATAATTAAAGGTTTTTCTAGTTCTTATATGATTAAAGACTCAATTCAACCTGAATTTGATATTAAACTTCCATTAGGTATGAAATTAAAGGATAGCTCAGAGGGAAATATAACACTTTTACTTGAAGAAAATGTCAACAATGATATTGCTTTTACTGAATTAGAAATTGAAAATAACAATTTTTATAGATATGAAAATAAAAACTTAAAATATTATTTTTTGATTAATGAAAAATCTTATGATAAAATTTTGCAATCAATAAACATTAGCAATACCTTCAATAATATTTTTATTCAATATGATATTGTTTATCAAAATAAATTTTGGTTGGTTTCGATATTTCCTTTTATTATGCTTATTCTTGGAATTATAAATATAATCTTCGTTGATTTAAGTAAATTATTGACTTTTAATATTTCTGGAATGGCTATTTTCTTTTCATATATTACTTTTTATTATTCTTTAATTAAAGAAGGTTATGAACTTCCTTTAACTAAAAAATTCATAATTTCAATACTTGTTTTATCTGGTAGTTTAATATTATTTCCATTTATTTTTAAATCATTATTAACTAATATTATCTATTTTTTAACATAGTTATAACATCATTTTTGTTAATGAAAAAATATATATCTTATTATTATAAATTAATATTTAATAATGTATAATATTATTTGATACTTATTAGTTAAAATAGTTAAAATATTCAAAATGGTGAAATATATGAATTTAAGAGAAATTTTTAAATATGTTGATGATTTTCCAATTGAAGGTGTTAGATTTATTGATATTCAACCTATTTTTTTAAATGCTGATGTTTTTTCTAAAATAATTGAAGAAATAGCTGATAACTTGCCTGAAAAACCAATTAAAATAGTTGTAAATGAAGCAAGAGGATTTTTACTTGGAACTCCACTTCTTTTAAAAAAAAATGCTCAAATTATACTGGCACGTAAAGAGGGTAAACTTTCAGGAGAACTTATATCAAAAGAATATGATTTAGAGTATGGAACTGATAAAATCGAAATTCAAAAAGGTTTAATCAGTGAAGGGGATGAAGTAGCTATTATTGATGATATTCTTGCAACTGGAGGAACAACAAAGGCAACAATAGAACTTGTGGAATCACTTGGAGCAAAAGTAGTTAAAATCATTTATTTGGATAAAGTCGATGGTTTAAATGGATTAGAAATGTTAAATGGCTATGATGTGACTATTATTCATAAAGATGATTGATTTTTAAGGATTTTTATTTTATTTTTATTTTATTTTATTTTTATTTTTTTTTAGATATTTTTTTTGAATAATATTTAATTGTTTTGTTAATAGTTGTTTTATTAATGAGTATTTAGTTAAATGTTAATTTGGTGGTTTATTAAATGTTAACTTTAGTAACTTATGATATTTCTGAAAATAAAAATAGAACTAATTTAATTAAATATCTACGACATTTTGGGTTATATCGACTTCAAAAATCAGTTTTTGCTGGAGATTTGAATTCTAATGACCGTGATGAATTATCTCAAGAAATAGAATACTATTTATCTGGAGAAAATGACAGTATTTTAATATTTCCATTATGTGATAATTGTAAAGGAGATATTGAACAATACAGTGAAGATGAGATATTTATTCCTGAAAAATCCTATGTTAAATTTGTTTAATTGGTTACATTAAATTTTTTAAGAGTTTTATTTGAATTAAGCTTATTATTGGAATTATTTTTTAAATTTAAATTTAAATTAAAATTATTATTAAACTTAAACTTAAACTTATTATTGAAATTTAAATTAATATTATTATTAAAGTTATTATTAAAGTTATTATTAACGTTATTATTAAAGTTATTATTAAAGTTATTATTAAAGTTATTATTAAAGTTATTATCAAAAATATAAGTATAAATATTGTTTAATTCTTATTTTTTAAAATGGTGATTAAATGAGAGTTTTTATAGATGGATTTGGTAAAACAATAGCTAAAAAAGATAATCAAATTAGTTTTAAAGAAAATGATAAAGAAATAGATTATGTTCCAATTAACGACTTAAAACAGATTGTTATAGGTGGAAAAGGATCCATAACTTTTGATGCATTAAGACTACTTGCAGAACATGATATTGATTGTGTGGCTCTTGATTGGAGAGGACAATTAGATTATCGCCTTTCTCCACCAGAAAAAAAGAAAGCATTTTTAAAAAGAGAACAATATTTTGCATTACTTGATAAGCGAAGTGGAATTCTTGCAAAAGAATTTATTAAAG
Source organism: Candidatus Methanoflexus mossambicus (assembly GCA_031261915.1). Classification (GTDB taxonomy): domain Archaea; phylum Methanobacteriota; class Methanobacteria; order Methanobacteriales; family Methanobacteriaceae; genus Methanoflexus; species Methanoflexus mossambicus. The sequence goes on along the minus strand of JAISIT010000221.1, from coordinate 5,894 downwards.
CTAAAATTAAAAATCAACGATCTGTATTATCTACTTTAGCAAAATCTCGAGAGAATAATGAGTTTTTATATTCTATGCGAGATAAATTAACAGATTTAATTAAATCTCTTGAAGAAATTAAGGATAAATCCTCTGATGAGATAAGATCAACAATTTTTGGAATTGAAGGAACAGCTTCAAGGGACTATTGGGCAGGAATAGCTTTTGTAATTGATGATAAATTTGATTTTTTAAATAGATCAGGACGTGGAGCCACAGACCCTGTAAATGCAATGTTAAATTATGGATATGCCGTCCTACAAAGTGATATTTGGAGAACAGTCCATTTAGCAGGTCTTGATCCATATTGTGGATTCTTACACCAAGATGCCAAAGGAGGAACAAGTTTAGTATTTGATTTAATGGAAGAATTCAGACAACAAATAGTAGATAAATCTGTTCTTTCTTTAATAAACAGAAATCAAATAACTCCAGATGATTTTGAAGAATCTGGTGCATATTTAAAAATTAAAAGAAACCCCCGTCATTTATTAATAAAAACAATTGAAGATAAACTTAATAACTCAATTAAATTCAATAATAAAAATATCAAATTTAAAGACATAATCCTATATCAAGGAAGATTAATAGGAAAATTCCTAATAGGAGAAGAAAAATACAAAGGATTCTCCTTAAGATGGTAATATTAAACATTATAATCCTTTATTTTTCATTTATTTTTTTATTTATTTTTTATTTTTAAATTATTTTTGATATTGGTAGATATATTAATTTTATTTTATTTTTTTATTTTTTTTATTCAGGTTTTCTCACTATTTTTTAATTTAATAATTAAAAATATAATCAGTTTTAAATTTAATTTATATATGAATTTATTAAATAAAGAGTTTTAAATTATTTATTTTAAAAAATATGATTTTTTTATTAATATTATTTAATTTAAACTACATTTAAAGAAAAAACTATTTTTTAGCTAACTTTCATATCAATAAAAAAATTTAAATTTATTTTTATATGTTTTTTTATTAAAATAATATCAATATACTAATTATTTAATAATTATTTCATAATTATAACTGTATATTTTCATACTTTTAATGAAAATTAATTTAAATAAAAATAAAGATTAATTTAAAAGTTAAAAAATTTTAATTTTTTAGCTATTTTGAGCAAAACTAAATTTTTTTATAACAATCAATACATTTTCAATTAAATGTAATAATTTTTTTAAATCAACAAAGTATTTTAATAAAAAAGTAACAAGAATTAGTTATTAAAAATATAAATTAACAAATAAAAATAGAAAAAATTTTAATAAAATTCAAATAATCTACTTTTTTCATGAAAAAATTTATATACTCCTTTGTGCAAATATTTATAAGTAAATCTTTTGATTAAGGTTTGCACAATAACTTCAAAAAAAGAAGTCCAAATACCTAAAAAACCACAAATTTCAAGAATTTTGGACATCTATATTGCAAGCTATTCCACTAAAACAAGGATTGCGACCTTCTAATTACCTTTTGTTTAATTAAATAAGCTCTCTCATATTGCAAGCTATTCCACTAAAACAAGGATTGCGACCTTTTTTAATAAAGGACAGAGAGAGCTTATTTAAAATATTGCAAGCTATTCCACTAAAACAAGGATTGCGACTATAATAAAAATACTTCATAAATACCTCTCAAAATATATTGCAAGCTATTCCACTAAAACAAGGATTGCGACAGCTTTTGAAAAATATTGTTTCACGAAAGACATTTTATATTGCAAGCTATTCCACTAAAACAAGGATTGCGACGCTTTTGAAAAATATTGTTTCACGAAAGACATTTTAATATTGCAAGCTATTCCACTAAAACAAGGATTGCGACTTTAATATTTTTATCTTTTACTTCGAAATCTCCAAATATTGCAAGCTATTCCACTAAAACAAGGATTGCGACCAATGTTCCACCAGACTGAATTACATGGTCTGGATTAATATTGCAAGCTATTCCACTAAAACAAGGATTGCGACAATCTCATCGTAGGGCATGAAAAAGGCTTGGTTCTATATTGCAAGCTATTCCACTAAAACAAGGATTGCGACTCAGTTTCTGCGAATGTATATACTGATATTTCATTAATATTGCAAGCTATTCCACTAAAACAAGGATTGCGACTTGGCTGTACAGGAGGTTTCACCTGTGGGGTTTTGTATATTGCAAGCTATTCCACTAAAACAAGGATTGCGACTTCATTCTTGGAGGCAATTCTTTCTTAACATAACTGATATTGCAAGCTATTCCACTAAAACAAGGATTGCGACAATTTATGTGGTTTTAGTTCGATTTTTGCTATTTTATATTGCAAGCTATTCCACTAAAACAAGGATTGCGACTACTATCAATTGTAATAACTATTCTACGGTTTAAATATATTGCAAGCTATTCCACTAAAACAAGGATTGCGACTCTCTTTCTCTTCGCCTAAGCAATCTTTAACCGTTAAATATTGCAAGCTATTCCACTAAAACAAGGAGTATAATTAATTAATTTTATTTTAAATTCTTTAAAATGTGTGATATTATAAATTATGATATTAAAATGATGTTTAAGGATTAATAATTTGGTATTGTCTTTTTTAAATAATTTTGTATTTAATTTGTTTTTACTGATTTTTTGCTCATGGTTTTTTCCCAATTTCATTAAATTAACGGTTTTTTTGATTAAAAATTATAATTAATATTTGTTTTTATTTTAATAAAAACTATTAATTTAGTATATTGACTTGTTTAAATTATTAATTTCATTATAAAATAATATAATATTATTTATTTTAAAAATAAATTTAATTAAATAATAAATTATGGGAATAGTATTGTTTTAACAAATTAAAATAAAAATAAACTGATTTTGGGTAATAAAAATTGGTTTAAACTTTATAAAACTTTTATAAAATATAAAAATAAGTTATATGATTCTCTTAAGTTGATGAGATTGTTTCCCACATAAACTATTTGTATTTCATAATGCAAAATGTTATGGCTGAATTAATAAAACCAATGAATAAACTATTAAGAATAATAACATCATCAAATAGTAAAATAAAGAAAACTTCATTGTATAAATTAAATTCATTAATTAAAAATTCGTTTTTTAATTTAAATGATAAACTTTTAAATAAGAATCGTTTTTTTTTAAAAAAATAAAAAGAAAATCCAATAATTAAAAGAAAAAAAGAAGATGTAACAAGAACTAAAAGAATTAGAAGATTACAAAGAAAAAATATCAAATTATTCAAAGATATAAAAAAAAGCTAAAATGAGATTCAACGTAATATATGATATTTTACAAAACTTACCACTTACAGTAACATGTTTATACAAAGATTAAAGAAAACATTTGACAAAGCCATAAATTAATGCAAAATGACTTTTTCCACCATAAGCAACGAATTAGAGTGATATAGGATGATGTGTTTCAGATAACTAAAAAATAAAATACCGAACAGACAAAGGATTTGAAAAAGCAATAATATTAGAAAATCAAATGGAGAAAAAGAAGCAGATGAAAAAAATTCAAAGTTGAAAAAAATATGAAATTTCACCATAATTTTAGAAGAGTCACACATACAAAGAAAATATGGTAAAAAAGAAAATATGGTAAACAAGTAAAGCAAGAAAATTTCAATATCTTACTACAAATATGGCATAAAAAGCAAACATCTAAAAATTCAAGATCATTAATTTAGTATATAAGTTCTATTATCAGATTATAAACCAAATTATTGAACTTTAAGATCATGCATCTGAAAAATCAAATCAAAATCCAGTTGATTGATAGTGTCAATTTGTTTAAGTTATTATTGAAATTAATATTGCTTCAAGTAAGTTGATTTTGACAGAACATAATATATTTTATATTAATCTTGTTTAATAATAGTAATAAGGATTAGAAGCAATAGCAAAAGCTCCAAACATGATTGAAGCAAAAAAAATCCATATTAAAGTAAATATAACACTAATAATTATCATTATTAATCCATGTTTTTTAGCTCTATCATTATCACGGGTTAAAAGATAAATAGAGATTATAAGTCCAACAATTCCAAAAATAAATGTAAAAATATATCCCAAAATTATCATTGTGTTATATTCACTATTATCACTGTTATTTTGTGGTTGTATATATTGCATTGGTGGTGGTGCTACTCTAACTCCACATTTAGGACATATTTCTGCTCGTTTATCTATAATTTCTCCACAATTAATACAATATTTAGTTTCTTTAACATTATCATCATCCATTTTGTCATATCTCCAGTTTTAATTTAAAGTTCATAAAATTAATTTTAAAAACTAATCCTAAAACTATTTTTAATAGAAATAAAAATAATACAAAAAATAATAGAAATAATAATAGAAGTAATAATAGAAATAATAAAAATATAAAAAAGCAAATTTAAGACTTTAACTCTCGTTTATAAGCATCCTTTAGGGCTTCTACTGCTACTAATTTTTTACCACTTAATAAAGTAATAGATGCTCCTCCACCACTACTAATATGGTTCATATATTTATCATAGCCCAAAGCTGTTGTTGCAGCTGCAATGTGTCCTCCACCGATTATAGAAAATCCATCAGATTGAGCTATTGTATTTAAAATATCTTCTGTGCCTATTGCAAATTCAGGGTTTTCAAAAACTCCTGCTGGACCATTGGCAAAAATAGTTTTAGCTTTTCTAATGTATTTAGCATATTCTTTAATTGTTTTAACTCCAATATCAAAAATATACTTGTTAGGAATATTTTTTATAGAAACGTCCACTCTTTTTCCATTATCTTCAATAGCTAAGTCCACTGGAAGAATAATTTTATCTTTATATTTTTTAAGAATATTCTTTGAGGTTTTAACTAAATCATAGAATCCTTTATCTTTAATAAACTCTATATTGACTTTACCTATATCAACATCGTTTGATAAAAGGAATATATTTGCAACGATACCTGTTGGAAGAATATAATCTGCAGAACCATTATTTAATACATTTTCAATAACTTCAATTGAATCTTCTGGTTTCATTCCACCTAAAATAAAAATACATGGTCTTTGAACATTTTCTAAAGCATTTTCAATAATTTTTAACTCATTCTCCATTAATCGACCTGCAGCTGATGGAATTAAATGTGTAAAACCCACTAAAGACAGTTGAGATCTGTGTGCTGCTGCAAAGGCATCATTTATAAATACATCGGCATAAGGAACTAATTTTTTAACTAATAATGTTTTTGATTGTTCTTTTGGACTTCTATTTAGTGATTCTTCAGAGAAAAAGCGCACATTTTCAAGTAATAATATTTCGCCTTGTTTTAAAGATTTTATTTTCTCAATAGCTTTTGATGAAAAAATAGAATCAACATAATTAACTGGAAGATTAAGATTTTCAGATAAAACATTAGCATGTGCTTTTAATGGGATAAAATCTTTCTTTCCTGGTCTACTTTGATGAGTGAGAATAACTATCTTCGCTCCAAGTTCGCAAAGCTCTTTAATTGTTGGAGAATGGAGTTTCATTCGTGTATCATCTAAAATTAAACCTCCATTTGGATCTACTGGTGCATTAATGTCAATTCTAAGTAAAACTACTTTATCTTTTAAATCAAAGTCATCAATTGTGTTAAATTCCTTAACCATTTTATCCCATTAAACATTAATAATAACAACATATAATACGATTTAATATAACTTAATATATAATAATATGATTTAATATATAATAATATGATTTAATATATAATAATATGATTTAATATATAATAATATGATTTAATATATGATAATATGATTTAATATATGATAATATGATTTAATATATGATAATATGATTTAATATATGATAATATGATTTAA
>JAISIT010000216.1 GCA_031261915.1 Candidatus Methanoflexus mossambicus | reverse complement strand
AGAAACTAAAAGAGGAATTTCTATACGTTTAGGATATGCAGATATTGTTTTTAGAAAATGCCTTGAGTGTGCTGAACCATTGGCATATACAACAGAAAAGAAGTGTCCACATTGTGGAGCTGAAACTGAGTTTCTTAGAAAAATATCCTTTGTTGATGCACCTGGACACGAAACATTAATGGCTACAATGCTTTCTGGAGCAGCTATTATGGATGGAGCTGTTTTAGTTATAGCTGCCAATGAATATTGTCCACAACCACAAACTAAAGAGCATTTAATGGCTTTAGATGTTATTGGTGTTAAAGATATTATAATTGTTCAAAATAAAATTGATATTGTTTCTAAAGAGAGAGCTATTGAAAGTTATAATGAAATTATGGAATTTGTTAAAGGAACTAATGCTGAAAATGCTCCAATTATTCCTGTTTCTGCTCAACAAGGAGCTAACATTGATGTTTTAATTGAAACTATGGAAAAAATTATTTCAACACCTAAAAGAGATTATACCAAACCATCAAAGCTTTATGTTGCTCGTTCTTTTGATATTAATAAACCTGGCTCTGGTCCTGATAAAATACAAGGAGGAGTTATTGGTGGTAGTCTTGTCCAAGGAACATTAAAAATTGGAGATGAAATTGAAATTCGCCCTGGAATTTCTAATAAAACTGATAACAAAGGATATCGTGCTCTTACTTCTGAAATTATTGGATTAAATGCTGGAGGAACAGAGGTTGATAAAGTTTGTCCTGGAGGACTTGTTGGAATAGCTACTAAATTAGATCCTTCACTTACAAAAGCAGATTCCCTTTCTGGTTCTGTTGCAGGTAAACCTGGAACTCTTCCAGATGTTTTACATAGTTTTTCAATGGAAACTCATTTATTAGACCGAGTTGTAGGAACTAAAGATGAAAAAAATGTTGATCCAATTAAATTAAAAGAACCATTAATGATTAACTGTGGAACTACTACTACAATTGGTGTTGTAACAGAATTTAAAAAGAATGTTACTGTTGCTTTAAAATTACCAGTTTGTGCTGATGTTGGAGATAGAGTAGCATTAAGCAGAAGAGTAGGTGCTCGTTGGAGATTAATTGGTTATGGAATAATTAAATAATCAATATTATTTTTTAGTTTTATTATTCCTTTAATTATTGATCTTATTTTTTATTATTATTTTTTATTATTATTTTTTATTTATTAATTATTATTCCTAGAAATATTATGAAATCAAAAAAAGAAATTATTATTGATACAAATTTTTTTTTTATTCCATTTCATTTTAATATAGATATTATTGATGAATTTAAAAAAACATTTCCAGGATATAAACTTGTCACAACAAATTTTATTATTGATGAGTTAGTTGGGTTAAAAAAGAATTCCAAAGGAAAAGATAGAATTAATTCATCTTTAGCATTAAAATTAGCTAAATCTGATAAAATTAATTTGATTAATATTGATTTAAAAGAAAATGAGCAAGTTGATGATGCACTTATAAGAATCTCTAATATTATAGCTACTAATGATAAAGAACTTAGAATTAAAGCAAGAAAAAGAGAAATAGCGATTATTTATCTTAGACAAAAGAAATTCTTAGAACTTGATGGCTACTTGCATTAAAACCATTTTTTTATAAAAATTATTATTATTCTTATTATTTTTATTCTTATTATTCTTTGTTCTTAGTATTATTTATTATTATTTTTATTATTCTTGATCTTATTATTTATTATTATCAAAAAAATTATATTGTTATTATTATTATTATTATTATTATTATTTTTATTATTATTTTTATTATTTTTATTATTATTATTATTTTTATTATTATTATTTTTATTATTATTATTATTATTATTATTATTATTATTATTTTTATTATTATTATTTATTAAAATATGAATCACGGTGATTTTATGAATTTATGGAAAGATCTTAAACCTGGTAGTGATATTCCTGAAAAATTAACTGCAATTATTGAAATTCCTAAAGGTTCAAATAACAAATATGAATATGACAAAGATATGGAAGCTTTTGCATTAGATCGGGTTTTATACTCCTCTGTTTTTTATCCTCTTGATTATGGATTTATTCCTCAAACCATTTATGATGACGGTGATCCAATGGATATTATGGTTTTAATTGACCAACCAACATTTCCTGGTTGTGTAATAGAATCTCGTCCTATAGGAATTATGAAAATGATTGATAGTGGAGATAAAGATTATAAAATCTTAGCTGTGGCTGTTGATGATCCAAAGTATCGTGATGTTAAGGATATTAAAGACATCCCTCTTCATACTTTAGATTTAATTGTTGAATTCTTTAGAACCTATAAAAACTTAGAAGGTAAAAAAACTGAAGTTTTAGGATGGGAAAGGGCTGAAGTTGCTAAAACAGAAGCTATTCGTTCAATTGAAATGTATAAAGAACAATATTAATTATTTTTTTAATTAAATAATTATTTTTTTTAATTAAATTTGAAAGAGTTGATTTAATTGTATTATTTATCTCAAATAGAGGATACAGTCCGAGTTCCACCTTATAAATTCGAGGAAGATCTTAATGATGTTGCTATTGAAATATTAAATCAAAAATATGATGGTGCATTTGATAAAGATTTAGGATTAATGGTCAATGTAAATGAAATCCTTGAAATTGGTGAAGGTAGAGTAGTTATGGGTGATGGCGCTGCTTTTTATAGTGTTGTTTTTAATGCCGTTTTTTTCAAACCTGAACAACAAGAGATTATATACGGAAAAGTAGAAGAAATCGCAGAATATGGTGCATTTATTAGAATAGGTCCTTTAGATGGTTTAGTTCATGTTTCTCAAGTAACAGACGATTATATCAACTATGATTCTAAAGCTGGAAAACTTAATGCTAAGGAATCTAAAAAAATTCTTGAAGAAGGTAATTTGGTTCGTGCAAGAATTGTTGCTCTTTCATTTAAAGGAAAATCTAAAGATGAAGCCAAAATTGGTTTAACTATGAGACAATACGGTTTAGGTCGTTTAGAATGGATTGATCAAGATAAAAATAAAAAAACTACTAAAACCACTAAATCTAAGAAATCTAAGAAATAATATTAATATTTTTTAATTTTATTTCATATTTATTTTTTTATATTTTATTTTTATTATTTTCTATTATTATTATTATTATTATTTTTTATTATTTTATTATTTTATTTTTATTATTTTATTTCTATTTTATTTTTATATTTTTATTATTATTACTTAAATTAATTTTATTTTAATT
>JAISIT010000187.1 GCA_031261915.1 Candidatus Methanoflexus mossambicus | reverse complement strand
TCAATTATCTAAAAGACCATTTTGAACTTTATTTCAATAAATTCACGCAATCAGAAACTTTAGCTGGAGAATTCCTATTAAAATTTATTATTTAATAACTTTTTCAAAAACACTATAATTATTTTAAATATGTATATAATAAACATCAACAATTTGTATATTGCAAATTATAATATATATTCTTTGTGTTTATCTGCTTATTTTTGAAAAACTAAAAACTCTCTTAAATATATTAAATTATTTATAAAAATAAAAAAGGTTAACCAAGTTTGGAACACAAACAAAAATTTAGGAATATAATTTTTATAGTTGTTGTTTATTGTTTATATTTTTCTTTTAGTTCTTTTATTGTGTGTATTTGGCATTTTATTTCTTTTGCTTTTGGTGTGTCTTGTATTGCAATAGCTAAAATGATCGGATTTTTATCTTGGTAAGTTTGGTAGTATCTTTTCTGGTATATTTGTTTGTTTGATTCGTTTAGCATAGTTTTAATGGTTTTAGTTTCACTATATTTAATTTCGACAATTATGTATAGGTTTTTGTATTTTAAGACTGCATCGATTTGTCCTTGTGAGTTGCTTTCCTCAGTTATTGTTTCAAGTCCCATCATGTAAAACCAAGTTGGAAAAATAGAGTGGTAGTATTGCCAACTTTTCATTTGAATTTGATAAGGTATTTTTCCAAGTAAAATATCTAAAATTTGACTTGTTTTTTCATCATCTTTATTGATTAAAGAATTTAAAAACTTTTTAGCAAGTGGACCAATCTTATTTGGTGAATTTTGAGTATACATTCCAATTAAATAGCTAAACAAAGATTTTTTAACTTCATTATTAGGAATATCCAAAATATACTCATCATAAGTTGTTTCTATATGTTTTTTAATGGTTAAATATCCCGTTTGGAGCAAAACAGTCTGTAAATCAATATTATCCAATTGAAATGTAGGAAATTCCCCATCAAAAGATAAATCCAAACTCAAAAAATTACTAATATCAATATTATCTTTTTTAATCAAATCAAGTAAGAATGTAGGAGTTCCACTTTCAAACCAGAAATTACCATATCTCTTTTTATCTAAAGTCTTCAAAATTGAGTCTGGATTGTATAAAAAGTTTTCACCATCCCAAGAATAACCGTCATAACACTTCTTTATCTGATTTAAAGTTTCATCGTAACTATCTCCTTTTTTATCACCTAATTCAAAGATATGCTCTTTAAAATAGCTATTTAATTCATCTTGTGTATATCCACATATTGTTGCATATCTTGGATCAATAGTTAAATCTGTTAAATTATTTAATTTAGAGAATATTGTAGTTTTTGAGAATTTGGATACTCCAGTTAAAAATAAAAATTCTATATATCTTTCATTTGTTTTTAAAACTTGGTAAAATCCACTTAAAGTTTCTCTAATCTCTTCAGCTATATCTATTTTAGTTATATTTTCTATAATTGGAAAATCATATTCATCAACTAATACAACAAGTTTTTGTTCATGTTTTTTTTCTATTTTTTCTATTAACTCTCCAAATTTTTCTTTTAATTCTGTGCTTATCAATTCTATTGAATTATTTTCAGCTATTTTATTAATTAAGTTATCTAATGAGTTTTCAAATTTTTCATTTGTTTTAACATCTCTTCCACTCATATCTAAATGCAAAACAGGATAAGTTTTACTCCAATCCCATTTATCCTCAATGTATAAACTTTTAAATAGTTTTTTATTCCCTTCAAACAACTCTTTTAATGTATCTACAAGTAAAGATTTCCCAAACCGTCTTGGACGAGATAAAAAGTATTTTTTTCCTGGTTGAATAAGTTCATAGATTTGTTTTGTTTTATCTACATATATGTAATCATTTTCTCGTATTGTTGAGAATACTGCTATGTCTGTTGGTAAATTGTTAAACATATTTTCCCTCGTTTTGTGAAATATTTATTTTTTTAGTATTTCTATTTTATTTTTAATTGTATTTGACTTATTTTTTTTATTCTTTGAATATTCTATATTTTATATAATTAATATATTTTGTTGTTATTTTTCTAATATAATATTTTTTATTTGTAATAATATTTTAATTTATTTTATTATTTTTTATTAATAAATATAATAATCTTTTATTAAATAGTAATAAAATAAAAGTTAATTAATAAATATTTCATATTCTAATAGATATTAGTTTTATATATAAATAGCTATTTACTTATAATTTTAATAAAAACATCATATAATACTTAATTTGTTAAAAATTAACAAATGAATGAATAGCTTAAATAATCCGTTAATTATGAATTTATATTCAAAATTAAAACTTTAAATTAGATTTTTATTATTTTAAAGAAATTTTTTAATATTGGATACATGTAAAAATATTATTTTAATTATTTTTATCAATTTAAAGGAGAATTAAAGCATTTAAATTTTTATAAATATTAGTTTTCAAATGCTCTTACAAAAAGATTATATTTATATAAATTCAAAGTTTATAACAGAGACCGATTAGATTATTTAATTTTTTTTAAATTTTTTTAAAAATAATATTGTTATTTTAATTTTAATAATTTTATAATTTTAGATTATATATAATAATAATATTGATAGTAATAATAAAAGTAATAATAATAGAAATAATAATAATATTAATAATAATAGAAGTAATAATAATATTAAAAATATGATTAATATAATGAAATATGTTAAAAATTTTCGAAAACATTTATTATCAAAGTTAATTCTTATTTGTATTAGTTGTATTAGTTGTATTAGTTGTATTAATTGTATTAATTGTATTGGTTGTAGTTGGTAGTATGAAAATTAAAAATAAACAGATAAGTAATTTATCCGATATCAAAGGTATTGGGGATAAAATGGTAGAAAAGATTTTAAACTCTGTTGGAGGAGAAAAAAATCTTAATTTGATCGTGGAAAATTTAGAGCTTGAGAAATTAATAGCTATTGATGGATTAAGTGAGAGAAAAGCTATTGAAATAATGAACAGCTTGTTAGGAAATTCATCTAATGGTTTCTTAAAAAGTGAAAGGGCTGTTCAACTCTATGAAGAGATAATTGAAAAAATTTTAGATTATGGAAACACTAAATTTGCTAAAAACAGGATCCGTTTGTTGATGCCTATTCAAAATAAAATAGCTATTAATGAAAGGATTAATTTTGTAATGGATGCTAAAGAACATGTTTCAAAGCTCCCAATAATAAAACTTAGAGGATTAATGAAAAATTTAAATGAACCAGTTGATGTAAAACCTCATTACGATGCAAGTAAAGCTATTTTAGTTGAATCTGGAGAAGATGCTGATTATTTGATGAATTTAGGTTTAAATCAATATTATCCTATTTTAAACCTTTCAACAATGCAGTCAATTGAAGATGAGCTTCAAGAATATGAATTGATATTTTATGCATATACTCAAGGATTTTTAGATGTAACAGATGATGATAATCTTGTAATGATAAATAAAGAAGCACCAGTTCATGAAATAGTTCCCGAGATAATTTTAGATTATTTTAATGAAAATTTAGAGTTATTTATGGAAATTTTAGAAATAAGAAAGATTTTAAATAAAGATTCCGTTTTAGATGATGTTAAGCCAATTTTAGATGAAATTAATAGCTATAAATCAAAAGATGTTGATTTAGATGGAATTTTATCTCGTGAAAAGCAAATAGCTGATGAGAAGATAAAAAAAGCTATTAAACAAGTTGATGTTGATGGTGATGAGATTTTAGATTTGTTAAACAATTCTCTCCCACCTAAAATTGAAAAAATATTTGATGAGATAATTAAAGATGCTAAAGGTAGAATTAAAGAAGAAACAGCCATTGATTTTGATCCTTTCTTAAAAAAATATCCTATTGAACTTGATGATGTGGAAATTGAAAGAATAAAATATCGTGAAAGTTCAAAGGCAGAAAATGACTTTTTTGACTTAAAAATAAGGGCTGCAAGCTATTTAGCAGGAATTAAAGAAAAAGTAGAATTAGAAGTTCGTGAAGCATTAGAATTTGATTATGAATTTGCATTAGGAAGTTTTGCCTATGAATATAACTTAAATGCACCTATACTTGGAGATAATTTTGATTTAAAAGGAGCTATTCATTTAAATCTTGCACTTGAAAGTGATGAGATTATTCAAAGGGTTAATTACTCTTTAAAATCTCCAGATAATGTTGCTTTACTTACTGGTGCTAACAGTGGGGGAAAAACAACTTTACTCGAAACAATTTCTCAAATAGCTATCATGGCACATATAGGACTTCCAGTTTCAGCAAACTATGCAGAAATTAAGTTGTTAGATGAAATTTATCATTTTTCTAAGAAAAGATCCCTTGATGCAGGTGCTTTTGAGTCTTTTTTAAATGTTTTCATGCCTATTGTCACAACAGATTCTCAAAAACTTGTTCTTTTAGATGAACTTGAAGGAATAACAGAATTAGATGCTGCTGTTAAGATTATTTCAAGTTTCATTGATATGATTAAAGATTCCAAGTCATTTGGTGTAATTGTTACTCACATGGCTAAGGAATTAATGCAATATACTGATATACGGGTTGACGGAATAGAAGCTAAAGGTTTAGATAAAAATTATAATCTTATAGTTGATAGAACCCCTAAAATGAACTTTTTAGCAAAAAGTACTCCAGAATTAATACTAAAAAGAATTTATGAAAACTCAGAAGGTCGCCTAAAAGAAGTTTATGGTGAAATATTAAAGAAATTTTAAATTTAATACATTAAAATTAATTATATTGTTAATAGCTTATTAAAAATAACTTTTTGATTAAATAGTTCAATTATAGTTTATTAATTATTAAATAATTTGAAATAATAAATAGAAATAAAAAAAAAAAAAAAAAAAAAAAAAAAAAGATTAAAATGTGAAAAATTTTAAATTTTTTAATTTTTGAATTGTTTTATTTGTGTGTGGGTTTTTTGTTTTTTATTGTT
>JAISIT010000168.1 GCA_031261915.1 Candidatus Methanoflexus mossambicus | reverse complement strand
ATAAAGTAAATTTAGATAAAAAATCTATTTTTTCATTAAACCATTAATGAATAGGTTTGTAATTCTTAAAAAAAATAATTAAAAAATAATATTTAATTAAAAAATTTCGAGGAATATGTCTAAAAAATAGATTAAATGGAAATTCTCTATATTATTTATTAATAATACTTTCATATTTTGTAATAAAACAAATATTTATATATTTATTTAAATATAATTATTATATTATATATTCTTAATTTTTTATATTTGAAATATATTCTATGATTTTCTATGATTTTTATTCATAATTAAAATTTATTTTTATTTAATTTTTATTTATAACATTTCATTATACTTTATTTACAAATTGTGAGATATTATAATTATAATTATAATTAAGTATACAATTACCTAAATTCCATATAATAAATAGCTTTGGAGGAAAAGAGATGACTAAGTTTTTCATATCATGTGCATTGCCTTATGCTAATGGCCCTTGTCATTTAGGGCATCTACGATCGACATACATACCAGCAGATATATTTGCAAGGGCTAATCGTATGATGGGGAATGATGTATTGCTTGTTTGTGCTACAGATGAGCATGGAACTCCAATAGCTGTTCAAGCAGATAAAGAGAATAAAAAACCTATTGATATAGCTACACGTTATCATAAAATGATTAAAGCAGATTTAGAAAGTTGTGACATTTCTTTAGATTATTTTGGACGAACTACATCCAAGGCACATTATAAAATAGCTCAAAATTTCTTTTTAGATTTATATGAGAAAGATTTGATTTATGAAAAAGAAATTAAGCAGTTATATTGTTATGAATGTGATAAATTCCTTCCAGATCGTTATGTTACTGGAACTTGTCCATTTTGTAAAAGTGAAGGGGCAAGGGGGGATCATTGTGAAGTTTGTGGTCGTCATCTTGAACCAAGTGAATTATTATCTCCTAAATGTTTAACTTGTGGTCATGTTCCAGTTATACGAGAATCTAAACATTATTTTTTTAGATTAAGTAAATTTCAAAAGGAAGTTGAAGATTATATTAATAGTAATACTGATTTACCTTCAAATGTTAGGAATTACACTAAAAATTGGCTTAAAGAGGGTTTAAAAGATTGGATTTTAAGTAGAGATATGGATTGGGGTATTCCTATTCCACTTCCAGGTGCTGAAGGTAAAATTATCTATGTTTGGGTTGAGGCCTTAATTGGTTACATTTCTACAGCTTCCCAGTGGTCTAAAAAATCAAATATTCCATGGGAAGATTATTGGAATGATACAGCTCTTCATTTTATTGGTAAAGACATAATTTATCATCATGCAATATTCTGGCCTGCAATGTTAAATGGATACGGTTGTAAAATGCCAGATAACATAATAGCTGGGGAGTATCTTTCACTTGAAGGAAGAAAAATGTCTACAAGTCAAAATTGGGTTATTTGGGTTAAGGATTTTGTTGAAAAATTTGACAGTGACCTTTTAAGATATTATCTTACAATAAATGCTCCGTTAAATAAAGATACAGATTTTTCATGGGATGATTTTGCAAGAAGAATTAACGATGAATTAGCTGATGTTCTTGGTAATTTTTTACATAGAACTTTTACTTTTACAAATAAATTCTTTAAAGGTGAAATTCCAGAATTTAAAAATCCTGAAGATATGGATTTAGAATTTAAATCTAAAATTGAAGCTATTCCAGATACAGTAGCTAATCTTATTGGTGAATTTAAATTTAGAGAAGCCCTTGTTGAAATTATTAAACTTACTAAATATGGAAATAAATATTTCAATGATAAGCAACCTTGGAATGGTGTTAAAAATAATTTAGAATCTGCATCTAACTGTTTATATCTTTCAAATCAATTGGCGAATGTTTTAGCTATTATTCTTAAACCATATCTTCCAAACAGTAGTGAAAAAATAGCTAATATTTTAAATATTGAAATTAAGGATTGGAAAAGTTCAAAAGTATTTTTAGAGTCTGGTCATAGAATTAATAAAGCTAAACCTTTGTTTAAAAAGATTGATGGTGATGTTATAGAAAAAGAAAAAGAACTTCTTTTAAAAAATAGTGATTTAGAAAATAATCAAGATGAAGGTGAAAAAATGAGTGATTTAATAAGTATTGATGATTTTGGAAAGTTAGATTTAAGAATAGGTCAAGTAATTGAAGCAGAAAGAATTGAAGGGTCTGATAAACTTTTAAAATTACAGGTGGATATTAAAGAGAAACAACTTCAAGTTGTTGCAGGTTTAGCTAAAAAATACTCTCCAGAAGAATTAATAGATAAAAAAGTCACAATTTTAGTAAATTTAAAACCTGCTAAGCTATTCGGAGTCAAATCTGAAGGAATGTTACTTGCCACATCAAAGCATGCAGGTTTACTTACTCCTGATGAAGGAGATGTTGGTGAAAAGATACAATAATTTTAATATTAATATTTTTTAATAGTTTTTAATAATACTTTTATTTTTAATTTTATTTTTAATTTTATTTTTAATAGTTTTAATAATAATATTTTAAATTTCTTTAATTTTAATAATTTTAATTTTAATAATTTTAATTTTAATAATTTTAATTTTAATAATTTTAATTGTAATAATTTTAATTTTAATAATTTTAATTTTAATA
>JAISIT010000163.1 GCA_031261915.1 Candidatus Methanoflexus mossambicus | reverse complement strand
AATGGAAAAACCTCCTGGAGAAATAGCTTTAATAAATGAAAATAGAATAGCTAAATATACTTCTTCAAGTCATTCAATGTCGATATCATTTTTTATAAAATATTTAAAGCAATTTATTGATTTTAAATGTCTTGTTTTAGCAATAACTCCTAAATCTATGAATTTTTCAAATACTTTGTCTTCTGAAGTTGAAAAATCAAAGGATGATATAGTAAATATTCTAATTTCTTTAATATCTGATTTTTAAAATATTTTTAGCTAATATTTCTATTTTAAAATTATTTCCAAAAATTATATATAAAATAAAAAATATATAAAATATTTCATGGTGAAATTATGAAAGTAAATAAATTGATTTTTAAACAAAAGAATATGGAAGATTCACTTTCGTTTGAAGTTGAACAAGAAATAGAAACCGATGAATTTGAAAGTTTAATTAAAGGACATAAGATATCTCAAATTAATATAAATACAAAAACTGGCTTTATTGAAATAAAAACTTATAGTGATAATTTCCTTTGGTATTCCTTAAATGATATAGAATTTTTATCATTTAAAATGAGTCCAGATAAATATTAATCAAATAAATATTATTAGATAATATGAAAGTTGTTTTCTTTGATATTGATGATACTCTTTTAGATACTTCTAATTTTGCTAAATTAGCAAGAGAAGTAGCGATAAATATTATGGTTGAAAATGGCTTACCATTGACTTTTGATGAAGCTTATACTCTTTTAAATGAAATAATTGCTCAACATGGTTCTAATTATGATCAACATTTTAATGTTTTAACTAAAACGGTTTTTGGAAAAGAAAATCCAATGTTAATAGCTTTAGGGATGATTACATACCATAATGTTAAATTTGCTCTTTTAAGACCATTTCCTAAAACTTTAGATGTTTTAATTCATCTTAAAACTAAAGGATATAAGTTAGCAGTTATTTCAAATGGTAAAACAATCAAACAATGGGAAAAATTAGTCAGATTAAACCTACATCATTTTTTTGATGAAATTATCACTTCTCAGGAAGTTGGATTAGATAAACCGAATATACGAATTTTTGAACAAGCATTGGAACGAATGAATGTAAAAGCAGAAAATAGTATAATGGTTGGAAATAAGTTCGATGTTGATGTTTTAGGAGGTATAAATGCAGGTATGGGAGGAATACTTGTTAATTCTAAACTTTCAAAAGAAGAAATAAAAAAAATACATCTAGAATATGATGATATTGTTATTATTGATAATATTTCTGAACTTGTAGATTATTTATGACTTATTTTTTAGCTATTTTTAGCTATTTTTAATTATTTTTAGCTATTATTCTATTTTTTTATTATTTTTTAAATTTGTTTTTTTTTTAATTAAAAAATGCATCTAAATTGCTTTGTTTTTGTTTTTCTCCTAATTCTATTAGTTTTTTTTTGTCATATCCAAATGATTCCATAATTCTTGATACTGCAGGGATTAATTGATTGTTAATATAATATTCGGCATCGTATTCATAACCAACACTATCTTCATAAGCAATTGCACGGTCACGAATTAAACCTTTACCTTTAACAATAACATATTGAATAATTGTTCCTTTTTTTACTTCAATACCTTTTGCTTCTAGTTTACTTGCTACAATAACATGAGGACCTGTATTTTTATAATCTTTTAGCTTTTTTGTTATTTGTGTGTGGATTATTAAGTCTTTCATTGGAGTTTTGCCAGATTTTATTTCTTTTAAAACTTTTTTTATCTCTTGCACTGCAACATCAATATTTCCATAAGTTAAAATACTCATAAGTATTTTTTGTTGGGTATTCTTAGCTATTGGAGCCCAATCGCGTCGAACTAATTCTAATCCTTTTGCAACAATATTTCCATCTTCAAGAACAGCATATCTTTTTTTACTTACAAAAAATCCTCGTCTATAAAACCCTTCGTATTCTAATTCCATGTTTTCAGGGAGTTCTGAGTTTATCCACTTTAAAAAATCTTTAGCTTGAGATTTAATTGTTTTTTCTAGTTTTATTTGTTCTGAACTTTCTATTTTGTCTTCCATTTATATCATTTTTATTTTTATTTATTTTATTTATTTTATTTAATCTTTATTTTTATTTATTTTATTTTATTAATCTTTAATCTTATTTATTTTATTTAAGTTTTAAGTTTATTTTTTTTTATATTTTTTTAGATTTTATTTAATATTTTTTTAATGATCATTTTTTAATAGCTAACTTAAATATATTTATTTAATATAAATTATAAATATTTTTATATGAAAATACTTTTTATTGGTGCAAGATTATTTGATGATGTTGCTTTTTATCTTAAAGAAAATGGAATATATAGTATATTGACAGAATCTAATGCAAATACTTCAAATTTAGATTTAGCTGATGAAGTTCATATTGTTTCTCGTGGAATGGATGAACCTAAACAAATAGCTATTGAAAACAATGTTGATGCTGTTGTTCCTTTAATTGGAATAGATCCTCCATTAGTTGATGTTGCGATTTTAAAAGACGACTTGGAATCAAATTATAATATTCCTGTAATAGCTTCTAATATAAATGTGGTTAATATATGTTTGGATAAGGTTAAAACTAAACAATTTTTAGAAAATATTAAAATTAAAACTCCAAAATATTTTATTTATTCTAAAAATAATACAAATGTGAAGTTTAATGAATACTGCATGAATAATAAGGATAAGGGGAATACTAATAGTAATAGTAATAGTGATAATAATACTGATAATAATAATAATAATAATAATAATAATAATAATAATAATACTAATTTTAATTCTAATTTTAATTCTAATTTTAATT
>JAISIT010000158.1 GCA_031261915.1 Candidatus Methanoflexus mossambicus | reverse complement strand
AATTAAAATTATTAAAATTAAAATTATTAAAATTAAAATTATTAAAATTAAAATTATTAAAATTAAAATTATTAAAATTAAAATTATTAAAATTATTAAAATTAAAATTATTAAAATTATTAAAATTAAAAAAATATGAATAATGAGCTATGTTAAAAAAATAAATTTAATCTTTAATGAATTTTTTAATAAAATCTTCAGAGATTTTAAGTATTTCATCAGCTTTTTCTTGAGTTTTTCCTTCTAAAGTTATTCTAAAGTAATTTTCTGTTCCAGAAGGTCGAACTAAAACCCAACTTTCGTCTTCAAATGTTAAACGAATTCCATCTATTGAATTAATATCTTTAACATCAGAAAACTCATCAACAAAATGTTTATCAACTTTATTTAAAATAATAGCTTTTTCTTCTTCATTACACTCAATTTTAACTCTATAATTTGGATAAATAGCTATTTTATCTAATAATTTTGATAATTTTCCATATTTAGAAACCATTTCAGCTATTTTAAGTCCAGAAAGTATTCCATCAGGACACATACTAAATTCTGGATGTAACCATGTTCCAGATGGTTCACCACCAAATGAGGAATCGTTTTCTACCATCATTTCCCCAACATGAACATCCCCTACTTTAGATCTAAGGACCTTTCCATATCCTTTAACTGCATCATCTATGGATAATCCTGCGTCTACTGTTGTAACAATTGTTCCACCGTATTTTTGTGCCATTTCTTTAGAAATAAGAGATAATAACTTGTCAAAATCACTTATATTTCCATTTTCATCAACAGTAATCATTCTATCTGCATCACCGTCGTGAGCTATTCCTAAATCTGCTCCAACAATTGGAACTAAAGCCATTAAATCACCTAAATTGTCCTTATTAGGTTCTGCTTTTCTTCCAGGGAAAAATCCATCAACTTGGCTGTTTAATGTGATTACGTCACATCCTGCCATTCTAAATATTAATGGGGATAATGTGCTGCCTGCTCCTGAAGCAGAATCAATGACTATTTTTAATTTTTTACCATTTTTTGGGAGAATTTCAACAAGAGAAAGTAATTTTTGAATATATTCATCAATAACTTCATTAGAATAATAAATTTTTCCAATATTATTCCATTTAGGAGTTTTAAAACTATTTGAGTGATATATTTTTTCTATTTCACTTTCTTGATTAGATGTAAACGCTAAACCATTTTTATTCCATAATTTAATCCCATTATCTGTTGAAGGATTGTGAGAAGCTGTTATCATTACTCCGTAATCTGCATTGAGTGTTTGTGTTGCAAACCCAACCAAACCAGTCGGAACCATACCTAATTTAATTACATTAACACCTGTAGCGATTAAACCAGAAACTATGGCATTTTCAATAACTTGATTAGATGTTCGAGAGTCATATCCAACAACAATAGTTTTTTCATTATCATTTTCATAATCATCATCTACATCATATTTATTATTGAAATAAATGTAAGTTCCAAGGGCTTTACCAATTTTTAAAGCTAAGGTTTCGTCAACATCTTCTGGAAACATCCCTCTTATTCCTGAAGTTCCAAATAACTTTTTATTTATCATAAAACACCTAAAAATTAATTAAAAATAATTAAAAATAACGTAATTAAATTAAAAATAATTAAAAATAAAGTAATTAAAAATAAAATAATTAAATTAAAAATAATTAAAAATAAAATAATTAAATTAAAAATAATTAAAAATAAAATAATTAAATTAAAAATAATTAAAAATAAAATAATTAAATTAAAAATAATTAAAAATAAAAACTAATAAACGAAAATAAAGAAATCATGCTCCAAATTTAGGTGATTTTCCCATATAATCAAGGATAATATCCATTACATCAGATCCTCTTATTCTTAAAAGCCCACCTTTTGTAGCTGCTATTTCATTAAATTCATATACATCATCAATTCTTAAATCGGGACCATTAATCATGATTGGAACAGGATCTCCACTATGATCCATTACAGATATTGGAGTTGAATGGTCTGCAGTGAGTATTATGACTGTATTCTCAAGAGTAAGGAGTTTACTAACAACAACTTCATCAACTTTTTCTATAAACTCTAATTTTTCATATACATTGCCATCATGACCTGCTTCATCAGCACCATCAATATTTATTAAAAAGAAATCATAATCACTATTTAAAACATTATCCATAATAGTGTTAATAATATTATCAAGATTTGTATCTACTCCACCTGTTGCTCCTTCAACTTCAATGATTTTCATTCCAGCAAATCGAGCTATTCCCATAATAAGACCAGTTTCAGCAATACAAGCAGAATTTAATCCATATTTATCATTTAATGACTCTACATCTGGAACAGCACCTGCACCACGAGGTATAATTACATTTGCTGGAGGTTCATTGTTTTTTATGCGTTTAAGATTTATAGGATGGTGTTTAATTAAATTATATGATTCTTTAACTATTTTATTTAATAAATCTGCTGTTTTTTTAGCTTCAGTGCTCTTATCCATAGCTATTACTGTTTTTGGAGATTTTCCTTCAACCTTAGGATCAGCATCAGAAACTTTATCACTTAAACCATTTCCTCGAAGAACTAAAACTGCCCTATGACCTGTGGACTCTTTAAAAACAATTTCAACATCCTCATATCCATCAATTTTCATTTCATTAAGTTTAGCTATTATTGAAGATGTCTCATCACGGATTCGTCCAGCTCGCCTATCAGTAACAATAAAATCATCATTAACTGTTGAAAAATTACATCTAAATGCAATATCTCCAGGATAAACATCAACACCAACTCCACATGCCTCAAAAGGTCCCCTACCAGTGTATACTTCATAAGGATCATAACCCAATATGGAAATATGAGCAGTATCACTTCCAGGACGAACACCAGGTTTAATAGAATCCATAATTCCATTTAAACCTCTTTTAGCCATTTTATCAAGGTTTGGAGTTTTAGCTGCTTGTAGTGGAGTTTTATTACCTAATTCTTCTAAAGGACGATCCCCTAAACCATCCATAATAAGCACGATTCCTTTCATTTAACCACTCTTTTTATTAATTATTTTATTAATTATTTTATTCATTATTCATTATTCATTAAATGTAATTAGTATAAACAAATATATTTATAAATTTAAATTATTAAATTTAAATTATTTTTTTAATCAAATTTATAATTTATAATTTATAATAATTTTATAATAAAATAGATTTACTAAAATGATATATAAATTATTATTAAATTGAAATTCTCTATATTCTAATTATATTATGAAATTCCAAACATATAATATTTTTTAAAAAAATATAAAAAACAAGATAGTAATTATAACTGTTAATAATAATGAAAAAAGAAAAAAGAAAAAAGAAAAAATAATCAAAAATAATGAAAAGGGAAAGTAAAAATAATGAAAAGGGAAAGTAAAAAAAAGAAAAAAGAAAAATAATGATTTATTTAGTTCCTTATTTTAAAATATCTATTTTTCAACTTTGAATTTTTTCATGTTTTTTTCCATAAGGTATTGCTTGTTTCTTAATGGAGATGGTGATAATATGTTTTTTATGAAGTTTTTCATGACATATAATGTATTTTTTAGCAATATGGACATCCAGGGGTCTGAAAATTATTAAAATTTGAAAATAGGAAAATAGCTATTTTATATATTTTTAGAAATATGATGATTTAATTTTTAAAAGTACAAATTAAAATTACTTCAAATTAAGAACTAAAACTAAATAAAATATAAAAACTTAAATAATCTAATTTATCATTAGTTATACAATTAGTATTTTTAAAAAAATTAAATAATCATTTATTTGGTTAATAACATATTTATATATTATTATTTAGAAAAATAAAAGATAGAAAAATTGTACTTTTAATAATCAACTTTAATAATTTAATATTTTATTTATAGAAAATTAATTTATTTTTATCATTTGTTTTGTCATGAAAATTAGACATCTGGTTAATAATATTAATTTCACTGTCAATCACAAAATTTATA
The DNA here is from genome assembly GCA_031261915.1 of Candidatus Methanoflexus mossambicus. GTDB lineage: Archaea > Methanobacteriota > Methanobacteria > Methanobacteriales > Methanobacteriaceae > Methanoflexus > Methanoflexus mossambicus. The sequence continues at coordinate 13,537 of JAISIT010000158.1, read as the reverse complement.
TTAAATGGAAATGATAGTTCTAACATGTGGGAACACATCATAATTTTTTAACTAACCTTGAAACACAACCAAAAGTTTGATGTTTTTAGATAATTTTAAATTACTTAAATGATTTAATATAATAAAATCAAAGAATGGAATTTCATAAAACATATTAAATAATAAATACAATTAATTAAAATACAATTAATTAAAATACAATTAATTAGTAAAATGCAATATAGATGTTTGGAAAAGAATTTTGAGGAAATTTATGAGTTATCAAACAACATTATTTAATAATAAGATAGAAAATGAAAGTAATGATAATATAATGAACTATGATGCTAAATCTTATAGTAAATTTTATAGAATGCATAAATATTGGTCAAAAAAACCATATAATATTATAAGGCATTTTATAGATAAATACTCTAATGAAAATGATATAGTATTAGATCCTTTTAATGGATCTGGAGTTTCGATTTCGGAATCGATATTTTTAGGTAGAAAAGGGTTTGGTATAGATATTAATCCTTCAGCAATTTTTATTACAGAACAACAGCTGAGTCGTGTTTCAATTGATGAATTTGAAAATGAATTTAAGAAAATTGAAAAGGAATTAAAAGATAAAATTAATTCGTTTTATAGTTTTACAAAAGAAAATAAAAAAATGATTGCAAGTCATTATATATGGAATGAAGGTAAAATAACTGAAATTTGGTATAAAAATGGTCGCAAAAAAGGAATAATAACTCCAAATAATGAAGATTATGAGTTATCTAATTCATTTTCATATGATAAAATTCCATTTTTTATTCCAAAAGAACATTTTTTCACTAATTCAAGAATAAATACTAATGAAGAGATGAGTGTATTTAATCTTTTCACTCCAAGAAATTTAACTGCTTTATCAATGATTATGAATAGAATTGAAAAAATTAGTGATGTAACTATAAAAAATCTTTTTAAGCTATGTTTTACTGCTGCAACGGGACAAGCAAGCAAAATGGTATTTGTAATTAACAGAAAAGATAAAAATGGAAACACACGTAAAGATGTTGGTAGTTGGGTTATAGGATATTGGATTCCAAAAGAAAACATGGAAATTAATGCATGGAACTGTTTTAATAATAGATATAATACTATTTTAAAGGCAAAAAAAGAATATAAAAAAATGAATATCTCTATTAATAATGCAAAAGACTTTAATGAATTAGTTAATGGTTGTAATTTGTTACTTTTAAATGATGCTTCTCAGAATGCTTTAAAAAATATTCCATCAAATTCTGTGGATTATATAATCACTGATCCTCCGCATGGTGATAGACAACCTTATTTGGAATTGAGTTTAATGTGGAATGCATGGTTAAACAAAAAAGATATTAATTATGAAAATGAAATTATAGTTAGTAATGCAAAAAAAAGAGATAAAAACATTGATAATTATAATATGTTAATTAACGAAGTTTTAACTGAAATTGAACGAGTGTTAAAACCAGGTAAATATTTTTCATTAATGTTTAATAGTATAGATGATAAAACATGGTTTAATTTAATAATGCATATCAATTCATTAAATTTTTCTATTGAAAAAATTGAATCTTTAAGTTATTCTGCTAATTCAGTTGTTCAAGATAATCGCAAAAGAGGTTTAAAAACAGACTTTATTTTAACTTTTAAAAAAATTAAAAAAGAATCTCAAGAGATTTCCATTATTTTAATTAAAGAAAATCATGAAATGTTTATAAATAAAATTACTCAGTATTTAAATGAAAGTTTTAATGGATTAGAAACTTATGAAATATTAAATTTATTAGTACAAAATTTCTTAAAAGATTATAAACTGTTTAAATTATCAGAATTAATGACTTTTTTAGATAAAAATTTTAAATATGAAAATGGGAAATGGATAGTATGAATCAATTAGTATCTGAATTTGAAAAACTTAAAAAATTTTATAATAATAATGAATTTGATAAAATTTTAAATAATGATTTTGGAATTTATTTTTTAAAATTAAGATCACTCTCAAGAACTCCGATATTACGAGAATTAGCTGATGGTTTAAATATATCTCATCAGAATATAAGGGGTAAAGGTGATGAACTTTTTAAGTTCATATTTTCTAAAAATATAGATGAAAAATACCTTGATAAGTTTATACTTAAAAAATATGATAATGAAAGAAATAATCGTATTGGTGATGAAAATGAATTATATTCCCAACTTTACAAATTAAAAACTTTTGGTTGGGGAGGATTTCATCAAAATTCTGTTGAAAGAAATATAGTAAATAATTATGTTAAAAAAATAAAAAATTATGACCAATTGTGCTTATCTATTGAAAATGATATTAATCCTCGTCTTAAAGAATATGTTTTAGCATCGTGGTATAATAATTGGACTTCTATTTTAATTGAAGATATGTTTAATCAACATGAGGACATAATTCCTGCTGTTGGTCAAATTAAAAAAATAGATTTCTTTTGGAATAATTTTCCTTTTGATTTAAAAGTTACATATTTTCCTGATGGATTCATACAACAAAAAAGAAAGGAAAAAGGATTAAAAAAAGAGGTCACGATTTTAAAAAAATTTGCTAGAGACAATGATATTTATTATGATCGAAATGACAAAGACAGTGAAATTTTTTCTGAACTTTTTAATAAAATATCTGAAGATCCATCACAAAGTGCTAAAAATTTTATCAAGGAATTTAAAAATACTAGAACTGAGATAATTAATGAAAGTTTAAAAAACCCAAAAGAGTTAATAATTTGGTTATATGAAAATCAAGGCACTCGGAGATTTGATGCATCTAATAGATTATTTATTATTTTAATTGATAAAGAAAATATGGACGATAGTTGGAAGCTTAAAAGAAATAAAAAGATATTGACTCAAGCTATTGATAACTTTTTAAATATGCATAAAAAAATAGATTTTAAAAAACTTAAAATAATGTTTAATTGGGAATCTAAGCAATATAATACATATGCTACATCATTATATATATTTAAATAATTTTAATCAATTTTTTAATTAATTAAATAACTGAGAGATAAATAATATAAAAAGGTCATAGTTATGATTAGTGTTTTATCTGGAGGGACTGGAACTCCTAAATTGATTCAAGGAATTAAAAATATTGTTTCTCCTGACGATATGAGTATAATTGTTAATACATTAGAAAATGATTATTTTTCTGGAGTTTATGTGGCTGCAGATGTTGATACTGTTTTGTATACATTATCTGATATTATTAATGATGAAACATGGTATGGTATTAAAGGAGATACATTTGTTACTCATAAACAGCTTGATAATTTAAATTTTCCAGAATTACTCCGTATTGGTGATTTGGATCGAGCTACTAAAATTCAAAAAACTTTATTATTAGAAAATCATACTTTATCTGAAGCAGTTGATATTCAAAGGATAGCTATGGGTATTGAATCTAAAATTATTCCTATGAGTAATGAAAATTCTCAAATCAAGGTTATTACTGATATAGGTGCTTTAGATTTCCATGATTTTTTAATAAAACATCAATCAAATCCAAAAGTTTTAGATATTCAATTTTCTAAGGTTAATCCAGCACCTAATTTAATTAATACTATTAAAAACTCGGATATTGTTATTATAGGTCCATCAAATCCAATAACTTCAATCATGCCAATTATTTCAATGGACGGAGTAATTGATGCACTTAAAGAAACTTATGTTGTTGCAATTTCTCCAATCGTTGGAAATTCTCCAGTAACTGGTCCTGCAGGAAAGTTTATGAATGCTTTAGGATATGATGTTTCAGCTATTGGGGTTTGCAGTATATACAAGGAATTTTTAAATAAATTTATCATTGATGAAGTTGATAAAGATTTAAAAAATGAAATAATAAATATTGTTGATGAACTTGAAGTAACTAATACTTTAATGAATACAATTGAAGATAAAGAAAATTTAGCAAAAATAGCTTTAAAATCATATAAATGAGAATAATTTTTTTTTTTTTTTTTATTCAAATTATTTTCTTTAATTTTAAAATATATTTTTGAAAAATATAAGATATTTTAATTTATTGAATTTTTAATTTATTGAATTTTTATTTAAAAATGGATTTATAAATTATTATTTTTACTATAATTAATATTACTATTTTTAATATTTTCAAATTATTTTCAAATTATTTTCAAATTTAATAAGAAAATTTAAATTTAATAAAAAAATTTATATAAAAATTTATATACAAACTTATTAAAACATATATTATAATATTTTTGATACTCTTTTTTTATTACAATTTATTAAGATTTTTTTATAAATTATATATTTTATAATAATTTAATTTCATAATAATTTAATTTCATACGTGATAAAAAATATTTTTTGTTAATATAAGTTATATTAAACTTAAGATTAAACTTAAGATTAAACTTAAATATTAAATTTAAAAATTAAATTTAAATATTAAACTTAAAAATTTGAGTTTTAATGTATTTGGTGTATATATGATACAAATGACTTTAATACAGATTGATAACTATGGACCATGGACTGTGACTCCTACTCCAAGAACAGAATCAGATCTTCAAATATTGCAGTCAGAGCTATTTGCAGATGTTCAAAGGCAATTTGCCACAAAAAAAGGATTAGTTTTTTTCACCCGTTTTGATAACATGCTTGCAGTTACAAATGGGATTAATAAAGAAGATCATTTTAGAATTCAGAGGTCTATACGAAATCGTTATCCAATTACAATAAGTATGGGTGTTGGAGCTGCAAAAACTCCTTATGAAGCTCAAAAAAAAGCAACAATAGCTCTTCAAAAAGCAGGTGGTGCTCAATCTGCACAAAGAAAAGAGATTTTAGCTATTGATAGTTTAGTAGATCCAGAAGATAGTTTTGTTCAAATGGCTCATATAGATATTAATGGTGTGACAAAATCATTAACTGATATTGTCACTGCTTTTGATACTAATTTTCTCGTAAATAAAGCTCAACATCATTTAATGACAAAATTAATCGAAAAAGGTGCTTTATTATTCTTTATTGGTGGAGATAATTTCATGTCCCCTTGTAATGGACTATCTCCTGAAGATTTGAAAGAAATTATTAAAGAAATTGATGAAAAAATTGATATAAAACATAAAGCAGGTGTCGGAAGAAGTGATAATGCTGAAGATTCCGCATATCTTGCAGATTTAGGATTAGAACATATTCGTGATGGAAATAATCAAGAAATCATTTGTGTTTTAAATCAAGACTATTTAAAACATATTAAAGAAGGATAATTGAATATTTTAGTTGTTTTTTTTAACTTTTTTATCTTTTTTTATTATTTAAATCTTTATTATTTGACTTTTTATTATCTTTTAGGTTTCTTAACTTTTTTATTATTTTTAATTTTTAGCTATTATTTTTAATTTTTTTAGCTATTATTTGATTAATTTGTATTAAGGTGGTTTTATTAAAGTTCTTGCTCCTATGGCAGGTATATCAGATTCTAATTTTATTAATAAAATGATTCCTTATGGTTTCAATATGGTTACATTAGGTGGATATAACACAGATAAAGAAACCATTGAAGCAGGTAAAGAAATTATTAAAAGAGGAAGAAAGGAATTTGATGTAAGTGAAGAGGATATTTATAATCATATAAATTCGCAAGTAAATAATATTAAAGAGTTTAATGGAAATAATAATTGTAATGAAAACCAAAATATATTTATTTCTGCGAATTTGAGAGCTATTACTCCAGAACCCATAATTGGAATTAGTAAAATTAAAAATCTTGATGTTGTTGAAATTAATTGTCATTGTAGACAAGAAGAAATAGTTAATTTGAATTGTGGACAAGGAATGTTAAATGATATGGATTATTTAAATGATTATATCTCCCAAGTTGTTAAAAAGTCTAAATCCTATGTTTCTGTTAAAATTAGAGCTAATATTGATGGTATAGATACAATAGCTATATCTAAAATGATTGACGATGTGGGTGCAGACTTTTTACATATAGATTTAATGAAACCAGGAGTTGGGCAACCAGATTTAGAACTTTTAAAAGCTATTCGCAATGAAACTAATATTTTTATTATTGGAAACAACATGATTCAGAATGTTGAAAGTGCAAATAAAATGATTGCTTTTGGTGCTGATGGATTTTCAATTGCTCGTGGAACTTTAAACGGTAAACTAAATTTTAATTTAAATCAAATTAAAACAAAGACATTTAATAAAGACATTTAATAAAGACTTTTAATAAAAAAAATTTAATAAAAAAATTTAATTTTAAATACAAACTTTTTTAGAAAAAAAGTTTGATCAAAAAACTATTATAAATTCAAAATATTTTTATTTATTTTTAACATCTTTATTTTTATTTTTATTAAATCTATTAATCTTACTTAAATTTTTATTCATAAAATTAATAAATAACTTTTTACATATTAATATTGTATGGAAGATTATTATAATTCTAATTCTAATTCTGTTGATAATTCATTTCTTAAGGAAGTTTCTAAACATCATCATGATATTTTAAAAAGTTTAAATGAAAGTTCTAAAAATTTTAAACAGCTTTTAAAAGAACTTAGACTTCCACAAAAAGTTCTTCGAAGAAAGCTATTGGAATTGATTTCAAGTGGATTAGTTTTAAGAGAAGAAAAAGAAGACAAAAAAGAGTATTTTTTGTTAACTCAATTAGGTTTAAATGCTTGGAAAACTTATGAAAATAGAGTATTAAAGTATAGAACTCCTGATGGTAAGTTTCCAAGGGTTAAATTATTCAAATAAATAATAAATAAATAATAGAGAATATGATAATTAAATTATAATTATTTTTAATATAATATCTTAATTTTAATATATTTTTATTATTATTTTTATTATTATTTTTATTATTATTTTTATTATTATTTTTATTATTATTTTTATTATTATTTTTATTATTATTTTTATTATTATTTTTATTATTAATGGTGATATAACTTTAAATAATAATTTAAATAATAATTTAAATAATAATTTAAATAATAATTTAAATAATAATTTAACTGTTGGTTTTATTTTTAATATTAATATAACTTTAAATAATAATTTTGATATTAATATAACTTTAAATAATAATTTTATTTTTAATAATACTTTTTATTAAATCATTATTCGAGAATTAAAATGTCAAATGAGCTTGAAAATTTAGGATATCAGAGATATAAGTGTGAAAAATGTGAAAGCTGGTTTTGGTCACTTAAACCACGAAAAACTTGTGGGGATGCACCATGTGATGAGTATAGTTTTATTGGAAACTCTCCAACTGAAAATAGCTACAATCTTTATGATATTCAAGAGAAATTCATTGGATTTTTTAAAGAACATGGACATACTCCTGTAAAAAGGTATCCTGTTCTTGCTAAACGATGGAGAGATGATGTTTTTTTAGTAGGGGCATCTATATATGATTTTCAACCATGGGTTACTTCAGGACTTGTTGATCCACCTGCAAATCCACTTACAATAGCTCAACCAGCTATACGTCTTAATGATGTTGATAATGTTGGTAGAACTGGAAGACACATGACATGTTTTACTATGGGTGCTCATCATGCATTTAATCGTCAAGAAAAAGAAATTTATTGGAAAGAAAACACGGTTAAACTTTGTAATGACTTTATTTCATCTCTTGGAATAAATCCAGAGGAAATTACTTATATTGAATCATGGTGGGAAGGTGGAGGAAATGCTGGACCATGTTATGAGGTTTGTGTTCGTGGTGTGGAACTTGCTACCCTTGTTTTCATGCAATATAAACTTTTACCAAATGGTGAAAAAGAAGAAATTCCATTAAAGACTGTTGATACTGGTTATGGGCTGGAAAGGTTTGCATGGATTTCTCAAGGAACTCCTACTGCTTATGATGCTTGTTTTGGTGAAGTAATTGAGAAATTAAAAGAGATTACTAATGTTGAAGTAAATGAAGCTATTTTAGCAGAAAATGCACAAATTGCTGGGATGATGGATATAGAAACATTTGCAGATATAAGGATACTTCGTGAAAAAGTTGCAGATAAACTTAATATAAGTATAGACGAATTACTTGCATCTGCTCGTCCAATGGAAGCTATTTATATTATTGCTGATCATACACGGTGCTTAGCGTTTATGATTGCTGATGGTATTATTCCTTCTAATGTTAAAGAAGGTTATCTTGCACGTCTTATTTTAAGACGGACAATAAGGTTTATGAAAGAACTTAATATGAATGAATCATTAGTAGATGTAATGAATATTCAATTAGAGTTTTTAACAAAGTTTTATCCAGAAATTAATGATAATCGAGAACATATTATGAATATTATTGATATTGAAGAGGGTAGATATCATAAAACTATCGAGAATGGTAAAAAAATTGTTAAACGAACTATTAAAAATCTTAAAAAACAAAATTTAGATGAAATGCCTCTTGATGCTTTAATTGAACTTTATGATGCTCAAGGAATGCCACCTGAAACCGTAGAAGATATTGCTAAATCTATGGGCTATGGAGTGAATATTCCTGATAATTTCTTTACTTTAGTTGCACAGTCCCATAGTGAAGAGGAGTATGTTGAAAAAGAAGTAATTGATATTGATTACAGTGAAACTAAACTTTTATTCTATGATAATTTTTATCAAAAAGACTTTACTGGAGAAATTATTGGAATTGAAGAGATTAAAGGTGATTTATATATTGTTTTAAATCAGACTGCTTTTTATCCTGAAGGTGGAGGTCAACCATCAGATTTAGGTATCTTAATTGCTAAGGATATTACTAAAAATAATGAAACTCAAAATAAAACTCTTAAAATAGCTATTTCTCATGCTCAAAAAGTTAATGGAATTGTTTTACATAAAATCGATTTTAAAAATTCTTCTAATAATTTTACTCCAGATTTAAATGATTATCCTTTTGAAAAATTAATTGGAACTCAAATTCAAGGATTTATTGATTGGGATAGACGAATTTCACTTGCAAGAAATCATACTGCTACTCATTTGATAATAGCTGCTGCCAAAAAAGTATTAGGAAAACATATTTGGCAGGCAGGAGCTCAAAAGGGGCTTGATCATTCTCGTTTAGATTTAGCTCATTATAAACGAATTTCTTCAGAAGAATTAAATAAAATTGAGATTTTGGCAAATACTTATGTTATGGATAATCTTCCTGTTGATACAACATTTATGAGTAGAAATGAAGCCGAAAAAGCTTATGGATTAAGTCTTTATCAAGGAGGAGTTGTTCCTGGATCTGTTATTCGTGTTGTAAAAATTTATGATGATAAAAACATTTTTGATGATGAAACTAAAGAGATTATTTCAAATCTTGATGTTCAAGCTTGTGCTGGAACTCATGTTTTAAATACTGGAGATATTGGACTTATAAAAATCAATAAAACTGAAAGAGTTCAAGATGGTGTTGAACGGCTTGATTTTTCAGCAGGAATTGCAGCTATTGAATCTATGGAAAAGAATAATAAATTGTTAAGTGATAGTGGAGCTATTTTTAAAGTAACCAATGAACAGTTACCTAAAACTTGTGATAGGTTTTTTAATGAATGGAAATTACAGAAAAATGAAATTGAAAAACTTCAAAAGGAAATAGCTAATTTAAAGGTTTCAACTATGGATAAAAATGTTTTAGAAATTAATAATCTTAAAGTTTTAGCTCAAATAATTAATGGAGATATTAAAGAGCTTCAAAAAATAGCTACTGATTTTATTGATAATGATAAAGCAGATTTAGTTTTTATTGGTAATGATAATGGAAAAATAGTCATTGCTACAACTCAAAAAGCTATTGATGAAGGTTTTAAAGCAAATGAATTAATTAAAGAAATTGCAGCTATTTTAGGTGGTGGTGGTGGTGGTCGCCCTAATTTAGCTCAAGGAGCAGGTAAATATAAGGATAAAATTCAAGAATCTCTTGATTTTGCTCTTAATTTAATAAAAAATCATTAATGTCTATTTATTTATCTTTTATTTTTTAACTATTAATTTAGTTTTTATTATTTTTTTAAGAGTATATTTTTTAAGAGTATATTTTTAAATTTTTCAATGTATTAAATATAAATTATTAAATTAAAATCTTAAATTAAATTTTTTAAATATAACAATTGTAATATTTTTGTTTTAAATTATTATAACATATATAAATATTATCATAAATAGTATAAAATTATATAGTTTACAATAACTATTATAAGTAATATCGTGATTATCATGGATTATGATCTAATTATTGGAAGATATGGGGAAGTTGGGCTTAAAAGTCCACGTGTTCGTAGAAGATTTGAAAAAAAATTAGTTTCAAATATTAAAAATTCATTTAAAAGTGAAATAGATGTTATTCAAGGAAGAATTTATATTAATCCTGTTGATTTTAATGAAGCTTTAGATAAATTATCTAAAATCTTTGGAATAGTTTCTTATTCTCCAGCTATTGCTTTAACAAGTAATCTTAATGATATTACAGAAAAATTGTCAATATACTCTAAAAAATTAGAAAAAGAAGGATTAATCTCATCAACAACTCCATTTGCAATTAGGTGTCGCCGTGTTGGAAAACATGAAATGTCTTCTCAAGAGTTTGCAGCTTTCGCTGGCTCTGTGGTAGTTAAAAATATAGGATCCCCTGTTAATTTATCTGATCCAGATATAACTATTTATCTCGAGATTAGAGAGGACAAAGCTTATATTTATCATGAAAAAATTGAAGGTGCTGGAGGATTACCTTTAGGAACACAGGGGCGACTTGTTGCACTTATTTCAAGTGGGATTGACTCTCCAGTCGCAGCATATCTAATGATGAAAAGAGGGTGTGCTATAACTGCTGTTCATTTTGACAATGATCCATTTTCAGGACCAAAAATCACTGAAAAATTTAATAAATTAGTTGATCAATTAGATAAATACTCTTCTGGTTATCCTATCGACCGTAAAATAGTAAAATATGGAGATTATCTTCAAAGTTGTAAAGATAATGCTCCTGAACGTTTAACATGTGTTTTATGTAAATCTGGAATGTATAAACTTGCGAGTGAAGTTGCTAAAAAAGAAAATGCTTTAGGAGTTGTTGATGGTAGTAGTGTAGGTCAAGTTGCTTCTCAAACCCTGCCTAATATTCTTGCTACTCGTGAAAATATAGAATTTCCAATTTTAAGTCCATTGATTGGTTTAGATAAAGTAGAAATTGAAAAAATATCTAAAAAAATAGGAACTTTTAGAATATCTGAACTTGCTGATGGTGGATGTTCTGCTGTTCCTAAATATCCAGAAACAAATGCCGATTTAGAAAAGGTTCACAAAGCTATTGAAGATATTAATCAAGAGGAAGAAGTTTCTAAGATAATGGATGAGATTTATTCCAATAAAAATATTTAATCATAAAATTATTAATTAGTTAATTATATTATTTTTTATTTTATTTTTTTTTATTTTTTTTTATTTTTTTACTTTTTTTTACTTTTTTTTACTTTTTTTTACTTTTTTTTTGATTTAATTTTATCATAGTTATATTTAAATAATTAAATTTATTAATATAAATATCTATCGAAAATTATATATATGATAAAATACATAATCATATATACATATAACTTTTTTTATACAATGGTTAAAATGAAATTTTTAGGAACTTTTTTACATATATCTAATTCTGGCAAATTAATTGCAAGAAGCAATACTACCCCATCAAGTGGTTCTTTTGTTTATAATAAAGATAAAAAAAAGATTGGGAAGCTTGCTTCCATTTTTGGTCCAACAAAAAAACCTTTTATATCTGTTTATCTTTTTAAATCAACTGATAAAAGTCAGTTTAACCAAAATGATGATTTATATGTTTCTTTAAATGATAAACGAAAAAGGAGAGATAAATACGGTAAGAAAAAGAAAAAGAAGGCGAAAAACTAGACGCCGAACTCGGAGAACAACTAAACCTAAAGTGGATGATAATGGTTTAGAAGAAGTTTTAAATCCACAAGATGTTGATTTAGAAGAAGATAATTCTAAAAATACTGATAATGTTGAAGATAATATTCATGATACTTCTAATACTTCTAATACTTCTGATAATCATTTAACTGATGATTCTCGTAATGATCTTGATGATGATTCTGATGATGATTCAAAGGATAAATTAGCTGATGATTCTGAGGATAAATTGGAGGATAATCTTGATGATAAATTAATGGATGATGATTCTGATGATGATTCTGATGATGATTTAGATGATGATGTGTCCCCTCTTGATTTAGATGATGATTTAGATATTGGTATTGATGATATTCCAAATAGTAAAATAGTTGATGCTAAACGCCCTAAAATTCCAGAATCTGCTACTATTGTAGATGATATTCCTGTTGCAAAAGATGTTCCTGATTCTGAAAATTTAAATGCTGTAAATACAATAAGTTCCCCTCAAGATTTAGATGATAATGATTCTGATAGTGGAGAAACTACTGTTTGTCCTGAATGTGGTAGCACTAATTTAATTTGGGATCATGAACGTGCAGAAGTTGCATGTACTACTTGTGGTCTTGTTATTGATGAGAATATTGCTGATATGGGTCCAGAATGGAGAGCTTTTGATAACGACCAAAGAGATAAAAGGACTCGTGTTGGAGCACCAGTTACATATACTATTCACGATAAAGGTCTCTCTACTATGATTGATTACAGAAACAAGGATATTTATGGTAGGGATATTCCTGCAAGAAATCGTGCTCAATGGTATAGATTAAGAAAATGGCAAAGAAAAATTAGAATTTCTGGTGCTACTGAACGTAACCTTGCTTTTGCTTTAAGTGAGTTAGATAGAGATTCTTCAAGATTAGGTCTTCCAAGAAGTGTTAGGGAAGCAGCATCTATGGTTTATAGAAATGCTGTTGATAAAAAACTTATCAGAGGTCGTAGTATTGAAGGAGTAGTCGCTGCATCACTTTATGCTGCATGTAGACGTTGTAGTGTTCCAAGAACTTTAGAAGAAATAGCTGAAGTCTCTCGTGTTAAGAAAAAAGAGGTTGGAAGAACTTATAGGTTTTTAACAAGAGAATTAAATATTAAATTACCTCCTACATCTCCAAAAGATTATGTTCCTCGTTTTGCAAGTGAATTAGGACTTTCTGGTGAAGCTCAATCTAAAGCTATTGAAATTATAGATAAAGCTATGGATAAAGGACTTACTTCTGGTAGAGGACCAACAGGTGTTGCAGCAGCAGCATTATATATTGCTTCTGTTCTTTTAGGTGAGAGAAAAACCCAAAGAGATGTTGCAGAAATAGCTGGAGTTACAGAAGTTACTATTAGAAATAGATATAAAGAATTAACTGAACAATTAGAAATGGGACCTTCTATATTACCAGTAGCTTAATTTTAAATTAAAGTTTTTATTTTTTTTTTTTTTTTTTTTTTAATTCTTATTCTTATTTTTTAGTTGTTTTTTATTCTTTTTTATTCTTTTTTATTCTTTTTTTTTTTTTTTAATTATTTTTACTTATTTTTTATCTTTTTTACTTATTTT
>JAISIT010000088.1 GCA_031261915.1 Candidatus Methanoflexus mossambicus | reverse complement strand
AAATATTAAACTAAAAAAATTTAATAAATTAATATATATTATATTTTTAATAATATTAAATTAAATTAAATTAAATAACTTATAATAACTTAAATGAATAATAGCTAAATTAATAAATTTTAAATTAATAAATTAATAACAAAAAATTAAATAAAATAAAATGGATATAAAATATAAATAGTATATTATAAAATTAAATTGTTCAATAAAAAAATCAGTAATCTTGATTTTATTAAAATAAAATATTTAAATAAAAAAATTTATAAATTTAAATAATATTGAAAAACATGTTAAAAAGACTTAATATTATGGGAAATCCCAATATGGGTGTTTATATTTCAGTCAATGATGAAGTAGCCCTTGTTCCTTTAAATTTCCCAATAGCTATGGAAAATGAAATAAAAGAAGCATTGGATGTAGATGTTGTTAAAACTTCCATATCTGGTTCTGGACTTTTAGGAGCACTATCTGTTGGAAATGAAAATGGATTTATTGTTTCTCCATATATCTATGATAATGAAATTGATGATTTAAATGATGCAGGGATTAATATAGAATTACTTCCAGATAAATACACTGCAGTAGGTAATATAATAGCTATTAATAATAAAGGAGCTATTGTTTCTCCATTACTCAATGATAATTCAATTAATTTAATTTCTGAATTTTTAAATGTTAATGTTCAAAAATCTACTATTGCTGGATTTAATATTATTGGATCACTTTTAGTTGTTACAAATAAAGGAGCTTTAGTTCATCCTGAAGCATCTTTAGATGAATTAGAATTTATTTCAAAGGTTTTTAAAGTTGACGGCGATATTGGTAGTGTTGGTAAAGGAATACCACTTGTTGGTGCTTGCACACTTTCAAATTCCTATGGAGCTATTGTTCCTGAAGCAACAACTGGTCCTGAAATCATAAGAGTTGAAGATGCTCTTGGATTTCTTGACGATTAATCATTTAATTTTATAATCTTTTCATATATTTTTTTATTTTTTTATTTTTTTTTCATTTTTTTTATATTTTTATCCTTTAGTACTTATATTTTAAAATTTTACTTTATCAAACTTTTAAAGATGATCATTATGAAGACAAAAATTTATAGAATTAATGGACGATTTACAATGGGTAATGACTCCCAAATATTTGTAAAAGAACTTAAAGCTATTAAAGAAGAAGATATTTATCAAAAAATATACTCTGAATTTGGTAGCAAACATGGAATTAATAGAAATCAAATAAATATTGAAAAAATAGAAGAAATTTCAGCTGATGAGGTTGAAGATCCTATAATTAAAGCAATAATTTAATTTTATTAACTTTAAATTGTTGATTTTAAGAGTATTAATATTAATTAATATAATTTTAGTATTTTAATTGAATTTAAATCAATATTTATTATTTAAGTATTTTTAAATATTTTTAAGTATTTTTAAGTATTTTTAAATAAATTTAAATAAATTTAAATAAATTTATTACTAAATTTATTAATAATTATACTAATAGCTATTTTTTTTAATTATAATTATTATCCTAGGTGTTTTAAATGTCTGACCAACAAGAATTAGAAAAAATTATTTCCGAAATTAATTTATACAAAAACCAAGCTGAAACTTTACAACAACAAATAGATGCAATTCAAGGATCATTAACAGAAATTGAGATTTTAGAAGCCACAATTGAAGATATTACTAAAAAAGATTCCTTTGAAACTTTGGTTCCTGTTGGTGCAGGGGCATTTATGAATGCTAAAATCGATAAAACCAATGAAGTTATTATGAGTATTGGTGCTGGTGTAGCTGTTTCAAAAACAATCGAAGAAGCCAAAACCACCGTTGAAGAGCAAAAAAATGAATTAAATAATACTTTAAATAAACTACTTGATAATTTACAAAAAATTAGTCAAATTGTTTCTCAACTTTCTCCAAAAGCAGAAGAGTTAATGGCTAAAGTTCAAGGAATTCCTCAAGGACAGTTCTAAATTTTCATTAATTTAGTTTTTATAAGCTTATTTAATAATTTTTTTTTAGTTTTATTTTTAGTTTTTTTTTTTTAGTTTTTTTTTTTATTTTGTATAGTATTGTTGTTATTATTACTTTTTATTATTGCTCTTTTTGAGATATTGCTTTTTCATAGGTATTGTTATATTTCTATATTATTATTGATATGTTATATATTATCATTACTAATGATTATTATTATATTTTATATTATTATTACTTTTTTGAATTTTATTTTTGATATTTAATTATGGTATAACTTTTATTTTTGATATTTAATTATCGTATATTATTTATAACATAATAACTATAATTATCATTATGAATATTCTAATAGCTTATTATTCCAGAACGAATGTTACTGCAACTATCATAAATGAAGTTGTAAAAGAGTTTTCAGATGAAATTAATGTTGATATTGAAGTTATCAAGGATAAAAAAAATAGAAATGGTTCTATTAATTATCTTTTATCTGTTATAGATGCTGTTCGTAGAAAAAACACAGAAATAGAAAATATTGAAAAAAATCCGTCAGATTATGATTTATTGATTATCGGAACTCCTGTTTGGGCAGCTACAATGGCAAATCCAGTTTTAGCTTATTTAAATCAAATTAAAGATAATGTTAATGATTTTGCAACAATTATCACTGCTGGAAGTAGTGGTTTTGAACAAACATTAAATGATATCGAGAGTATCATTGGACAAAAAGTTATTACTACTTTAAATATCTCTACTAAAGATAGACAATCAGGATATAGTGAAAAAATAGCTAATTTTGTTAAAAAATTAGAATAAACAGATAAAGAAATAGTAAATAAAGAAATAAGTATAAAATAATAGCTATAAAATAAAATAGCTATTAATTAATTAAATACCTAAAATTAGTCTTGTCTTGGCCAGGTTAAAACCTTTGGAGTTTTGACGTCTTTAAGTTCATTTTTGATTAATTCTGGCCAATTATCTTTGTTGAATCCTTTTTGGGCTAAGAAACCGAATAACCATCGAGTTAAACCTAAACCTGTGCATCCTGTCCAAATACTATCATGATGAGCTTCTTTAATGGAGAATCCTTGGATAAAATGGGTTCCGTGTAAGTTTGCAGATACGACTGCCACTCCTTTTTCTGCTTCTGGAACTTTTAATCGCATTTCATATTTTGGAACTTCTGGAAATTCGATATTTCTACTTTCAATTTTTCTTCCTTCAAGATAGAATGGATCATCACCAATTTCAGTATACCATTCAAGTTCTAAATCATTAGCAAGTTCATGGGAAAGCTCTAAACTCGCATCTCTGATTTTATTACATTGTTCTGGTGTTCCTAACCACACCATTTCAATTCTTTGGAACTCATGAACTCTATCCATACCTTTTGCTCCACCAGATTCCCATCTGTAAGTCCAACCACTTTTATCATACATTTTAATAGGTAAATCCTCTCTATCAACAACTTCATGGGAGAAAAATTGATAAAATGGTTCACATTGGGCTGCAGATAAAACATACCCTGGTTGTTTTAATCCTTTTTCTAAAATATCAATAGGAATTTCTTTGTTAATTGTTAATTCATTTTTAAATCTATTAAATACTTTAGGATCTCTTTTTGGGGCACTACAATAATACATTCCTTCAGGCAATCCTTCTAAATATTTCATCTTATTCATGGTTTCAAGAGGAATTAATTTAGGGAATAATGCTTCTTGAAAATCAAGTTTTTCAACTATTCTATTTATAAGAACTTTTTCAAATGCTCTTTGAAGCGCAGTCATTTCAGGACCATAGAACCATTGTCCTCTTCCAGGAAAAGACTTAATCCATCCTTTTTCAACAGCAAGTTTGGTCACGTCACCTTCATAGAATGTTTTAAATTCTGGACTTTTAGCTATTACATCTCCAGGTGTGTATTTGGTTACAATTTTATATGTTAAATCTTTATCTTCTTCTGCAACAATTCCTCCATTACTATCCTCCTCTTTTTCTTTTTGAACAACATGTTTTATGACCCTATTGACTACTTGTTTGCGCACACTACTTTCATCAATATCTTGAATTTCTATAATGACTGAATTATCTTTTATTTCCATATTATGGATATTTGGAAGAGCTTCGGCTGCATCAAGATCAAATTTGTATTCTCCGTCTTTAATAGGAATTTTTACTTTGTAGTTGTTAATATATAATTTTCTAACACCTAAGTGGTATTTTTTACCTAATAACTCTCCTAATGGTTTTTTTAATCGAAGTAATCCATCATGGGATCTGACTTTACTTCCAGATTTGATTGTAATATTTAAAATATGTTTATTCAAGTTCCAATCTATAATTTTCGCACCAAGTTCTTCTTCACCTTCTTTTACACCTTTTAAAAGAATAGTTTCATTTGCTTCATCAATAAATATAGCTATTTCACTTTCTGCTTCTGTTGCGTCATTACTAAAATGTATTTCTCCTTTTAATAAAAATTTCATATTATGTCTCCTTAAATTTGTTGATAATTTTTTTTTAAGTTTAATATTAACAATCACGGTTAACAATTACATTTTTTTAGTGTAATCGTCTTTTATTGTTAAAATAAGTTTTAAATATCTATTTTTTTTAATATTTTTAAATTCTTAATATTCTTTAATATTCTTTAATATTCTTTAATATTCTTTAATATTCTTTAATATTCTTTAATATTCTTTAATATTCTTTAATATTCTTTAATACTATTTAGCACTTTAATTTCTAATTAAGTTTAAATTTTTAAATAAACTTTTTAATTTTAAATAATATTCTAAATATAATAAAAATATCATTTATTTATAAATATAGAAATATTATTTATCTCGAAATCGAGTTTAAAACTTTTTCAACTGTTATTGTAGAAAAAATTAAATCATCTACAGTTCTTAAAAAACTGTTTAAAGAATCAGAATTAATGTTAAATTCGATTGTATTATTATTATTATTATTATTATTATTATTATTAAATGTGGATTCTACAAAACCATCATTTTCAACACTAATGCTGTTATTTATAATTTCAGCATCTTTTTGGGTTTTGTATTCCATGAGAATTTTACAGTTTATTTTCATAATATCTATTTGACTTTTTTTATTTTTTTTTAATTTTTTTTTAAAATCACTATATTATATTTGTTCTTTTTCCTATAAATTATTTTTGTTTTTAATAATTTTTTTCTTTAATTTTAATTTTTATAAGAAAAACAAAACATTTATAAAACATGTAATCATATATTATTATATTATCTAATTTTTAGGTTAAATGTTATAATTAGTAATAGTTTAAATCATAATTATCATATTAATTTTAATAATTATTATACTTTTAATAACTAATTACTTTTAATATAGTTTTTAATTGTTAATATAGTTTTTAATTTAAATTTTTATAAAGTTAATAATTTATTTTTTTGATAATCAGTTATTATTACTAAGTTATATGTAATTTTATTATTTATACTACTTATTTTTAAAATATTTAAAGAAATATAAAAACAATAAGTAATATAAATGTTAATATATGATATTACATTAATTTATGCTAATTTATATTAATTTATGCTAATTTATATTAATTTATACTAATTTAATTTATAATTATGCAAAATTATAAATATTCAAGTTAAATATTCACTTTTTGGAGGATTTTTCATGGTTAGAGCATACACACGCAAAGAATATATTAGGAAAATACCAGGTTCAAGATTAGTTCAATACGATATGGGAGATTTATCACACAAATTCCCAGTAGTCGTCAGTTTAATAGTAAAGGCACCGACACATATTTCTCATAATGCATTAGAAGCTGCAAGGATTGCTTCTAATCGGCTTATGCAAAGAAGAGCAGGAAGAATGGGTTATCATTTAAAAATAAGAGTTTATCCACATCATATTGTTCGTGAGAATCCAATGGCAACTGGTGCTGGAGCAGATAGGGTTCAGGATGGTATGAGGAAAGCTTACGGTAAGTCTGTTAGTGTTGAAGCTGTTGTTAAGAAAAATCAAAGAGTTATTTCTATTTTCACTAATCCTAAGAATTATCTTGATGCAAAAGACGCTTTAAAAAGAGCTGGAATGAAATTCCCTGTTTCTTGTCGTATTATTGTTGATGAAGGTGAAGAATTAATCAAATAATTTTTTTTAATTTTTAATTTTTATTTTATTATTTAATTATTAATTTTTTTATTTTTGTTTAAAATAAATATGTTAATATTACTTTTTTGAAAATTTTATTTTTTTATTATGTTCATTTTATTATTTTTTATTATATAATTTATAATAACTATATTATTATTTAATTTATTTTTAGTATTTATTTTAAAATTTATTTAAACTTCAAGAAGTATTAAACTTTAAGAAGTATTAAAATTTAAGGCGAATGGCTATGTTAGTTGCAAAATTTAATGCCATTTCCAAAAGCAATATTGACATTGCTGGTGGAAAAGGTGCTAATTTAGGGGAAATGACTCAAGCAGGGATTCCTGTTCCACCAGGATTTGTTATCACTGCTAAAACCTATGATACTTTTATGAACAACACTGGGTTATATAAAAAAGTTAACAAATTATTATCTACAATCGATGTCAATAATACTAAAGAACTTCAAAAAACAGCAGAAGAGATAAAATCTCTTATAATTAATACTGAAATTCCTGATGATTTAGTCACATTTATATCTGAAGCTTACAATGCATTAGGTGTTCAAATTGGTGAAGATGATGTTGATGTAGCTATTAGGTCATCTGCTACTGCTGAGGATTTGCCAGAAGCATCATTTGCAGGTCAACAAGACACATTTTTACATATAAAAGGAACAGATAAAGTAATTGAATATGTTCGTAAATGTTGGGCTTCTCTTTTTGAAGCAAGAGCTATTTTTTATCGTGAAGAGAATAATTTCGATCATTCAAAAGTCTATATTGCTGTTGTTGTTCAACAAATGGTTGAATCAGAAAAAGCAGGAGTAATGTTCACAGTAAATCCATCAACTGGTGAAGATATTGCTTTAATTGAAGGATCTTGGGGATTAGGAGAGTCTGTTGTTTCTGGCTCAGTTACTCCTGAT
Organism: Candidatus Methanoflexus mossambicus; assembly: GCA_031261915.1. Lineage (GTDB taxonomy): Archaea > Methanobacteriota > Methanobacteria > Methanobacteriales > Methanobacteriaceae > Methanoflexus > Methanoflexus mossambicus. Next base: position 1,864 of record JAISIT010000088.1, on the reverse strand, counting down.
AACTATGAAGTTGAAAAGAAAACTAACAAGATTCTTTCTGTTACAATTGGTGATAAAAAAACTATGTATATTAAAGATGATGGTGGAGACACAATTCAAGCTGATGTTCCTAAAAGTATGAGAAAACAAAGAGTTCTCTCTGATGATGAGCTCATTGAATTAACTGAAATGGGTAAAAGAATACAAGCTCATTATGGTGCTCCTCAAGATACTGAATGGGCTTTTAGTAACAACAATCTTTACATGTTGCAATCAAGACCTATAACCACATTAAATGATGATGAACCATCAGAAATTTCTTCTGCTAATGATTTAGAAAATAGAACAGTTGTAGTCAATGGTTTAGGTGCAAGTCCAGGTTTAGGTTCTGGTGATGTTAAAATTATCCGTGATATTGATGAATTAGATAAAATCAAAGATGGAGACATTATGGTTACAACAATGACCACTCCAGATATGGTTCCAGCTATGAAAAGGGCAGATGGTATAGTCACAGATGAAGGTGGAATTACTTGTCATGCTGCTATTATTTCAAGGGAATTAGGTATTCCTTGTGTTGTTGGAACTGGAGATGCTACAGATATTCTTGAAGAAAATTCAAAAGTTACTATTGATGGTAAAAAAGGCAATATCTACGAGGGGGAATTTGCAGTAGCTCAAGATAATTTAGAACTTAATAATACTAACTCTAATTTGTCTGCTGTTGCTCCAATTATCACTGTTACTGATGTAAAAGTTAATGTGAGCATGCCAGAAGCAGCTCCTAAAGCAGCAGCTACTGGTGCAGATGGTGTTGGTTTACTTAGAACTGAACACATGATGTTAACTGCTGGTGTTCATCCTAAAAAGTTTATTAATGATGATAATGAAGAAGAACTTGTTAAAATATTAGTTGAGAATATTATCAAAGTTTTAGATGAATTCTATCCTAAACCTGTATGGTATAGGACTTTAGATGCTCCTACAGATGAGTTTATCACTCTAAAAGGTGGAGAAAACGAACCTCATGAACATAATCCTATGTTAGGTTGGAGAGGAATTAGAAGAGAGTTAGATGAGCCAGATATTTTAAGAGCAGAATTTAAGGCAGTTAAAACATTACTTGATAAAGGATACGACAATATTGGAGTAATGTTGCCACTTGTTCAACATCCTGATGAACTTAAAAGAGCAAAAGAAATAGCTACTGAAGTTGGATTAGTTCCTCATAAAGATGTTGAATTTGGTATAATGGTTGAAATTCCAGCTGCAGCTATTACAATTGAAGATTTCATTGATGTTGGCTTAGATTTCATTTCATTTGGAACCAATGACTTAACTCAGTATACTTTAGCTGTTGATAGAAACAATGAGCTTGTTGCTAAAAATTATACTGAAGAACACCCAGCTATTTTAAAATTAATTAAATATGCAATTACTAAATGTAATGAAAGAGGAGTTAAGACAAGTATTTGTGGTCAAGCTGGAAGTATGCCACATATTGTTGAAAAACTTGTTGAATTTGGAATTACAAGTGTTTCTGCAAATACTGATGCCGTAGAAACTGTTAGAAAAACTGTTGCAAGGGCTGAACAAAAATTAGTTTTAAATGCTGCTCGTGCATCTATGAAATCTAATGATGAAGATTTATTTAATTAAATCTTCTTTTATTTTTTCTTAATTTAATATTCTAATTCTTATTTTTTTTTATTTTTTTCTTTTTATTTTGTTTTATCTTATTTTTTCATTAATTTAAAATAATATTTCTTATTTTTTATATTTATTTTTTATATTTATTTTTTATATTTATTTTTTATATTTATTTTTTATATTTATTTTTTATATTTATTTTTTATATTTATTTTTTATATTTATTTTTTATATT
>JAISIT010000034.1 GCA_031261915.1 Candidatus Methanoflexus mossambicus | reverse complement strand
ACCTTCAATTCCAAATTCATTCCATTTTTTAAGCAAATCATATCCAGTTCTAACTGGAATTCCTGTAATTTCACATGATTCTGCAACATTATGTGTTCTATACATTTGATATATAAAATTCAAACGATTAACATTTTTAACAACTTTTTCAAGCTCGTGAATTTCTTTTTTCAAATCTCCAATATCCATATGTTCTATAAGTTTAACTTCAGTGCTCATAATACCTATTTTTGAAACTCATAGTATATAAACTCTTTGTGAAAAATTATGACACATACTATAATATATATCTTAATATCTCATTAAATTATATTTTAATATAAAGTATATTACTATTAAAATATTAAAGTATATCATTAAATATATTAATTAATTAAATTATATAGTATTGTATTTATTATTTGTAGTTGTTTATCATTTTAGTTGTTTATCATTTTTTATTATCATTAGTTTTATCCATTTTATATCAATTTTATTATTATTTATTATTTTTTAAATTATTTGTCATTAATTTATCATTATTCATCATTTTTAATCTAATTTATATTTTAAATGTAATTGGCTAATTAATCATAATTTTAATTAATTTAATTATTTTGAACATATTTAATTATTTTAACTAATTTAATCAAAATTGAATAGATTTCAATTAAATATAAATATATAAATAATATTTTTAATTATACAATATTTTTAATGAAAAAATAAAAGTTAATAATTTATTTCTTTTAAAAATGAGATAAAATAAAGATTCAATAAAGAAATTTAGGGGTATGTTTCAAATGTAATTTTTATTTTATTTTTCTTTTTATTTTATTTTAAGTTTCTTTAATATTTTATTTTATAATATTTTTATATTTTTATAATATTTTATTTTATAATATTTTAAACATTGAGGTTGTGTGTTTATGGAAGATTTAAGGTCTGAAATTATTAATATTAAAGAATTTGTAAGTTATCAGGACGGAGCTATTGTTAGTCGAGAATTAATTAAAAAAGAAGCTGGTAATGTTACTATTTTTGCATTTGATAAAGGAGAAAGTTTATCTACTCATAGTGCTCCCTTTGATGCTATGGTTGAAATAATTGATGGAGAAGCTAAAATTACAATTGACAATGTGGATTATTATCTTAAAGAAGGAGAACTAATTATAATGCCTGCCAATATTCCTCATGGGCTTGTAGCTATTGAACAATTTAAAATGATTTTAACTTTAATTAAATCAGAAAAATAAATTTAATCAATTCTTTAAATAATAAATTAAGATAATTTTTTAAATAATAAATTAAAATTAAATATGAGTTAAATGTTTTCCATTATCGATTTAAATAATTTTTTATTCCTAATTCCATTAATAATCATAATAATCGCTATTATTTTTGATTTAATTTTTGGAGAATTGCCAGTTAAGATTCATCCAGTAGTATTCATTGGAAAGTTAATAGATTTATTTTCAAAACCCTTAATTAAAATTAAAAATAAATTATCTGGTTTTATATTGGCAATTTTAGTTTTATTTGTAGTTTTATTTGTAATAGCTATTATATCGTCAATATTATTTGATATTAGTTTGTTATATGGTATTAATAGATTATATTATTTTAATTTATTATATATTTTTGATTTATTGGCTAATTTAAATATAACAAACATTATAAGTTTTGTTTTATTTTTGATATTGTTGATATTCTTAATTATTGTTTTATCTTCAACATTTTCAATTAAATTTCTTTTTAAATCTGCTAAAAATGTTGGAAACGATTTAAAAAATAATATACGAGTTGCAAGAAAATCACTTTCTTATTTGGTAAGTAGAAATACTAAAGATTTAAATGATAAATTTATTTTATCTGCAATTATTGAAACTTTAAGTGAAAATATCACTGATTCGGTTGTAAGTGTATTTTTTTACTATTTTTTATCTTTAGACATTTTATTAATTTTATTTAAATTAAATATTTTAAATATCTCAAATTTAGCAAATAGTTTAGTAACTAATTTAGTAAATATTTTGCCAAATAATGTAATTAATTCAATGAATATGGATATTGCTATTGAAAATATCTTTAATATGGGAATTATTTCGGATATAGGCTTATTTTTGATTTTAATTATTCCAATATTGATAGCTATTAGTTTTAGAACGGTTAATACTCTTGATGGAATGGTTGGATACAAAAATGAAAAATATAAATTCATTGGTTATTTCCCTGCTAAATTAGATGATGTTTTAAATTATATTCCTTCACGATTTGCAGGATTAATGATTGTAATTGCCTCAGCTATTTTAAATTTAGATTGGAAAGAAAGCTGGAAAATCTATAGGCGAGACAGTAGAAATACTCCAAGCCCAAATTCTGGTTTTACAATGGCTTCAACAGCAGGAGCATTGAATATTCAACTGGAAAAAAAAGGAGTTTATAAATTAGGAGATAAAAATAAAGAAATCGGCTTTAAAGATTTAAATCATGCAATTAAACTTAATAAACTTGCTTGTTTACTTTCATTTATAGTTTTATCAATTATATTCTATTTAATTTATTTAATTTTTTGTATTTTTATTTAATTTTTTGTATTTTTATTTAAAATATTATATTTCCAGTTAATATGAAAATAGCTATTTTATATATCAGTAAAAATGGAGAAAAGATTTCAAAAACTTTAAAAAATGTTTTTGATTCTGATTCAAAGATTATCAGGACTGATCTTTTTCAAGGAAACATTATTGATACGGTAAAAAATATTTTTAATTCCTATGATCTTATTATTGGAATCATGGCAACAGGTATTCTTGTTCGATCAATAGCTCCATATATTAAAGATAAAACAACCGATCCAGGAGTAATAGCTATTGATGATAATGGAAATAATGTGATAAGTATTCTTTCAGGGCATATTGGAAGAGCTAATGAATATACTGCGATAATATCTAAAATTATAAATGCTAATTCAGTAATAAGTACTGCAACAGATAATTTTAATAAATTAGGCATTGATGTTTTAGCAAATAAATTTTATTTTGATATTGATGATAAAAAACAAATTTTAAAATTTAATAAAGGAATTTTAAATAATAAAACTATAACTCTCCATGGAAACTATGATATTTCATATATTGATGATTTTTTAAAAAATAATTCTGATTATGACAATAATAATTTTATAATTAGTCCTGATATTTGTAGTATTGGTAATATACTTAAAGATGATGGTTATATTGGTAATATACTTGAAGATGATGGTTATATTGACAATATAATTGATACTAATGATTGTATTGCTAATATGGATAATATTAATGAGAATAATAATTTTAAAATTCATAAACAAATAATAGCTATTTTAAAAGAGAAATCTAAGAAATTTTATATTATTTTTAATCCTAAAACTATTGTTTTTGGAATTGGTACAAGAAAAGGAATTAAAAGAGAAGATGTTTTAAATGCTATTAACAATGTATGCGATGATTTAGAAATTCCAATAGATAGAATTGATAGAATTGCAACAGCTTCAATAAAAAAAGATGAAAAAGGAATAATTGAATCTGCAAATGATTTAAAATTACCATTAGACATAGTGGATATAGAAACAATAAGAAATTTTAAATGTGATGATTGTTCTAAATCAGAATTTGTTAAAAGAAAATTTAATATTGACGGAGTTTGTGAGCCAGTGGCATTAATAATAGGAAAAAAATATTCAAACAATAATGATTCTAAGTTAATTTATAAAAAAACAGCTTTTAATGGAGTTACAATAGCTGTAGCTATTTCTAACTGATTTTTATTTTTTTGATAGAAAGTTATAAATACTATTAAATATATAATTTATATATTATATTTTTAAATATGATGATAATTTTTTTTATTATGATAATTTTTTTTATTATGATGATAATTTTTTTTACATGTTTTTTAGATAGTTTTTATATATTTTCATTTTTGAATAATTATTTGGATGTTTAAGATAACTTAAATAGTAAATATGCTTTAATGTTCAATAATGAGGTATAATTTAATTCAGTTATTAATTTAAATTCCTAATTCAATTTAATTCATATATAGTTTATGCTACTATTTTTAATTTTTATATTTGGAGGTTTTTCTATGACAAATGATGTATTTATTGATGTATCAGAAATTTTAACCCATATAGTCGGTAATAACACAATTCCAAGAAATATTAGGCGTGTTGCAGATGAATCTAATGTAATCTTGGCTGATGAAGAAAAAGATGAAACTCTTCGTGCAAGTGAAGTTATTTTAAAGTTAGATGAAATCAGTAATGATCCAAATGTCCCTGTTCACGCAAGAACATTAATTTGGGAAATTTTAAGCAAATTAGAAGGTCTTAAAAGCTCTTAATTTAATTTTTAAGTTTTTTTTAAGTTTTTTTTAAGTTTTTTTTTAATTTTAGTTTATTTTATTTATAGTTCATACTTGGGTGTTTTCATGAGTAACACACACACACACACAATGAAATTAAATGTGGATTATGTGATAATTCAGCATTTTTAATTGAAGATAATCTTCCAGGATATAAAGAACCAGATATTTTCTCTGTATATCAGTGTAATAGTTGTGGGGTTCGTTTTTCTTATCCATTAATTAATGTTACTGAAATTTATGATTTTATTTATTCACAACCAGATAAAATCCCAGGATATCGTAGATATAATATTTACATGAATCATATCAAAAAAGAAAAAAATCCCTTAAATTATTTGCAATCACATGAAGTTACATATTTTCCAATTTATAATCTACTTAATAATGAAGATTTTAATGATAAAAAAATTCTTGAAGTAGGTTCAGGATTAGGATATTTAACTTTTGCTTTAAAAAAATCAGGATATGATGTTAAAGGAATAGATATTTCTAAACAAGCTGTTGAAAATTCAACAAAACGGTTTGGTGATTTTTTTATTGTGGGTGATGTTACAAACTATTGTAAAAATCATAAAAATGAATATGATTTAATTGTAATGAATGAAGTCATTGAACATTTAGAGAATCCAAAATTCTTTATAAGATGCCTTAAAAGTATGTTAGTTTCTGGTGGAAAACTATTAATTACTACTCCTAATTCTTCGTTTAATGATAATCATTCTATATGGGAAGGAGATTTACCTCCTATTCATTTATGGAATTTTAATAAAAGATCTATGGAATATATTGGGGATAGTTTAAAACTAAATTTAAACTTTGTAAATTTTAAAGAATATAATTCTAAATATCCGGTTTATAAAAATAATCTTATTCCTATTTATGAATCTGTTTTAGATAGAAATGGTAATACTTTTTATAGTTTAAATTATGGATGTAAGTTGGGTAGCTATTTATATGAATTATACTTAAAAAATAATTTAATAGGAACATGGTTAACAAAATTATTTTCTTCTTTTATAAATCGAAAATATTGTAGATATTTTGGTTCTGAAAGTCCATGTTTAGGAGTCATTTTTGAAAAATATTAATCATATCATAGTAAATTAAAGTTATATCAATAACATTTTTTAATTAAATAGTTAAATACTTTGTAATATTTAATATATTTAAACATAGTTATTTACAAAATATATCTCCCATAATAGCTTAATATTAGTTTAAATTTAAAGTTTATTATTAATTATATTTATTTTTTTAAAAATAATATTGTGTAACTTAGTTTAATGTTTAAAATTTTATATTGTTCATTGTTTTTACTTTTTTAATTTTGATATTTTTTTAATAGTGATATTATGGATATTGTAACTGAAAAGTCTATTGAAAAATTAATAAATTCTGTTCTTGATGTTTCTAAATATGTTTTTGAAAGGAAATTAGTTTCTGGTAAAGCTGGAAACATTAGTGGAAGAATAAAAGTAGATAATAATAATGTAATAGCTATTACTCCTACTTTAATGTCTTTAAATCGTTTATCATTTAATGATATTGTTTTAGTTGATATTAATGGAAATAATATTGATATTGATAGTTTTAATAATATTAAAAAGGATAATAAAATAATTAAAAATAATAATATTAAAAATAATAATGGAAAACCGTCTTCTGAAGTTTTAATGCATACTTATATCTATAAAAATAGAAAAGATATTAATGGAATAGTTCATACTCATTCCCCCTATGCTACTGGCTTTTCTTTTTCAAATAAAAAATTAAAACGAATGGAGGGTTTTGGAAAAATAGAAAGGGAATTTTTAAAAGAAATTCCATATAAAAAACCAGGAACAATTGAACTTGCAAAACACAGTTCAATAGCTATTTCTGATGAGGATGTTCTAATTTTAAAAGAGCATGGAGTTATTTCAGTTGGAAAAACAATAGAAGAGGCAGGAGACTTAGCAGAATTTGTTGAAGAAACAGCTAAAATTCAATTTGTATATAATACTTTAAATAACATTTAATTAATTCTTATTTTTAAGTTTTAATTCATATTTTTAATTTAAATTTATATTTTAATTTAAACTTATATCTTTAATTTAAATTCGATATTTTAGTTTTAAAATTGTTTAATTTTTATTTTAACACATTAACATCGGAATCAAGGAAATTGATCTCTAAAAATTTGCCCCTATATAAAACAGGAACCACAGCTACAGTTGGATTTATGTTATGGGTTTTTTGAAAACTTGTTTGTGTTTGGAATGTTCCAGAGTTTATTAGATGAATTCCATTTTTCTTTGAATAGCTATTTATATGAACATGACCTGTATGAAAAATATCGGGTAGTGGATCTATTACTAAATGGTCTTCATGTTCAGATGCTAAAGGAGTTCTTTCTCCATAAAGTGGAGCTAAGTGTCTTTTTTGAATAAGTTCTTCCATAATTTTGTCATTTTTTTCCATAGACATTCCTTTAACTCCTAAAGCCATATCATCTAATCCACGACCATGATACATTAAAACAGTTATTCCTTCTAATGAAACAAATGCAGGATTACTTACAAACTCAACATTGTTTAATTCATAAAGTGGTTTAGCATATTTTTCAGGAACAGCAGGTTGAGGTTCTGCAACTCTTGATGCATCGTGGTTTCCAGGTCCAATGATTATTTTAACATCACTTCGGATATTTGATAATAATTCTGCTGCTTTTTTGTATTGTTTTCTTATATCTTTAATATTTAACTCTTTATCTTGGTTAGGATAAATTCCTATACCATCAACAATATCTCCAGAGATTATAAGATATTTAATGTCTTTTCCCATTTCTTTAAGCTTATCATCACCAAAATCTCCATTTATCCAATCTGTAAACTTCTTAAATGCTTCTTCAACAAATGTTTCACTACCAATATGAATGTCTGATGTAAAACATACAGAAAAGTTCATAGGTTTTTCTTGAACTCTAATAGCTCCAGGTTGAATAATTTTAGATGCAATAGCTAATTCTTTTTTTCCAGTTTGTCCAATAACACCAATAACTTCATCTTTAACTAATTTTTCAGCTATTTTGAAATTTTCTTCATTATCATTTTTAAAATCATTGTTAGGTTTAGGAATCAAAATTTTCATTGTTCCAGTATCATCTTCTAATTCTATAATCACATGTCCGTTTTTTGTAATTTGGGTATCATTTATCATTCCAATAACTGCAAAATCGCTATTTTCATTGGAACCATTAAATTTGTTATTGTTTCCTTTTTTTGAATTTTTTTTAACATAATTTGATATTGTGTTCTTTTTTGAATAACTTTCGTTTTTTTCTTCACTATAATAGTTGTATGTTTTAAGTTCTCCAATTTTTTGTCTTACTTTCAGTTCTGGACGTTTTTCAAGTATTGTTGAGAGTTTTTCAAAGCGATCATTAAAGAATGTGATTAAATCACTCAATTCTCCACTTGTATATGATTTATTGCTTGTATCTTTAATTATTTTAAAATCATATTCGACATCAATTTTTTGATCTCTTCTTGCTGATTTCTGCTTGGCTATTTCATTGGTTGTGGTTTCTTCACTACTTTTTTCGTAATTGTATTTATTAATTTGTTCATTAATTTGTTCATTAATTTGTTCATTAACTGTTTTAACTAGTGTATTATTTTTTTTTTTATTTATCTCATTATTTTGCTTGTCATTTAATTTATTATCAATTTTTTGATTCTTTATTTTGTTTATGGTATTTTCGTTGTTTTTGTTCGCTGTTTCATTGTCAAAATATTCATTTAAATATTCGTTAACCATGTTAATATTAATAACTACAAGTTCTTTAGATTTATATTTGCTTTTAAGTTTAACTATAATTGAAGATACAAAATTTAAAGGATTTTTAAGCTTTTGAATTTTATAATAACTCTCTGGAGATATGTTCATTCCATTTTCAGCAAATTTCATTAATATATCGTTCATTTTATCTTGTTTAGTTTTTATTATTTATTTATTATTTATTTATTAGTTTTTATTATTTATTTATTATTTATTTATTAGTTTTTATTATTTATTTATTATTTATTTATTAGTTTTTATTATTTATTTATTATTTATTTATTAGTTTTTATTATCTTATTAATTTTTAAATAAATATTAAATTAAACATTAATTTGATTTGTTTAAATGAAAATTAAAACTTCAAATTTTAAAACTTTAATTTTTGATATTTTTAATTATAATAAGTTGTTTTTAATAAAATTTTGAAAAAGTTTTTTATAATATAAAAATAAATATTATAATATTATATTTGTTTATCCTCATATTTATAAATTTTAGATCATAAAATATAGTGATGATTATGTCAACAATTTTTAAAATATTATTAGTTATACTTCTTTTCATAGGATTTTTTGAGGTAGGATTATTGAGTTCTTATACAATAATAACCTCTGATGCTCCCGATGTTAAAGGGTTGGTTGACTTTCAATTAGATTATCTTTCCTCGCTATTAACTCCTGAGAATATTAACAATGTTTTACTTAAAGACCCAGATACTCTAAATGTTACAAATTATGAAGATACTGCCATAGTGATGCGAAACTTGTCAAATGTTGATGGAGTAAATATACATAGTCTAAATGCAACTACCTACGGTTCTGAGGATAAAATTGAGGTTAAAATAACTGGATTTGCTTATTCAGCACCTAATAATACTAAAGGACAAATAGTTATAAGCACGATACCAGATTATAAACTCGTTGCTACTGCACAAGGAACTAAAAATGGAAATTCCGTTGATGTGGATGTGGATACAATAAAAATTATTTCAATATTTAAAATTTATAATTATAATGAAACAATTTCTTTTAATTTTACTTAATTTCTTTTAATTTTTTTTATTTTATATTTTATTTTCTTTTTTACTATTTTTATTTTTATTTTTATTTTATTTTCTTTAATTTTTACTTAATTTCTTAGCACTGTTATTATTTTTATTTTTTTTAATATTTTTTTTAATATTTTTTAATGTGATATTAATGTTAAATGTTATTGGTATTGGTCAAAATAATGAAAATATTTCTATTTCTGCTATTAATGCAATTAAAGAGTCTGATGTAATTGTTGGATACAAAAAATATATTGAATCTATTGAACATTTAATCGAAGGTAAAGAAATTATAAAAAAAGGAATGGGAGATGAAATTAAACGAGTAGAACTTGCTATTGAAAAAGCTATTGAAGGAAAAACTGTTTCACTTATTAGTTCAGGAGATCCTGGGATATTTGGAATGGCTAATGTTCTTTTTCAGATTCTACCAAAATATAATGATATTAATAATTATAATTATAGTAATAATTGTAATGTGATTAAGGATAATGGGATTAATAGTAATGGGATTAATAATAATAAGATTAAGGATGCTATTGATAATGATAACAAGGTTAATGATGGATATAATGATGAAAATAATTTAAATATTAAGATATATCCTGGTGTAACTGCTGCTAATTATGCTGCTTCATTAACTGGTGCTCCATTACATGATTTTGCAGCTATTAGTTTGAGTGATATTTTAACTCCTTTAAACGAAATTGAAAGAAAGATTAAATATGCTGCAATAGCTGATTTGGTTTTGGTTATTTATAATCCTATTAGTAAAACAAGAAAAGAACCTTTTAGATTATTTAAAAGAGTTTTATTAGAAAATATAAATCCAAATACTTTTATTTCTATTGTTGATAGTAGCCATTATCCATCCAAAGTTACAATTACAAGATTAAAAAATTTAGATGAAAAAAATGTTAATATGTCTTCTACATTGATTGTTGGTAATTCGATGACTTATATTGAGAATATTAACTTTAATGGAGAAAATAATTCAAATAATATAAATAAAAATAATGGAAAAAATTATTTAATAACTCCAAGGGGATATGTTGTTAAATCTAATATTCATCCTATGGCTAAAGCATTTTATGATAGATTTTTAGATGTTAATACGAATAATACTTATATTGGAGCCAATAAAACTTGTCAATATTATCCATGTCATGATATGAATAATCAACAATGTGATTTTTGTTTTTGTCCATTTTATCCATGTGCTGATGGATCTACAGGTGGAAAATGGATTAAAAACTCTAAAAATGAGTCTATTTGGAGTTGTGAGGACTGTTCATGGGTTCATGAAGAAAATACTGTTAAATGTATTAAAAATAAAATTTATAATATTCTAACTGAAGTTGAGAACTTGAAATCAAATAAAAAAGAACTTTTAAAGTTAAGAAGAGAATGTATTTATAATACTCGTAGAAAAATAATAGTAAGAAATATTGAATAATAGTAGAAAATATTAGAAAATAGTGGAAAATAATTGTTTTACTTTTATAATTTATATTCATTTGTTTATATTAATTTTTAGTTATATGGTGTTTTTAGTTGTTTATTATAATTTATACGTATTATATTTGTTATACTAAAACAAATTATGCTAATTTTATTAATAATTTATAGGAGAAAGTTTATGGCAACAATTAAAGATATTTTAATTGAAATGAAGGATATGTCGGAATTGATGGTTGATTTATCTTATTCTGCTATTCTTTTTAATAGTAAAGATGCTGCGGAAGAGGTTATAACTCTTGAAAATAAAATTAATCGTTTAAATTATGAGATTAAAAAACAATCTATGCTTGCTGCACGTTCTGTTGAAGATGCAGAGAAATTAACAGTTCTACTTGAAATAGCTGAAGCTGCTGAGAGTATAGCTAATTCTGCTAAAGATATTGCTGATTTAGCTATTAAAGGTTTTAAACCACATCCTGTTTTTAAAATGGTCATGGAAGAATCAGAAGAAACTATGGTTAGAGTTACTGTGCATGAAAATTCTGATCTGGATTCAAAAACTCTTGGAGATTTATTTTTAGCTACAAGAACTGGTATGAGAGTTATTTCAATTCGTCGTGATGAATCTTGGATTTATGGTCCAGATAAAAATACAATTATTTTAAAAGGAGATAATTTAATAGCTAAAGGTACTGTTTCAGGTTCAAGTATTTTAAAAGATTTAGCTCACGGAGAAATCACTTTAGATGATTTAAATGAAGATGAATTATATGAAGATCTTGATTAATTCATATTTTTAAATTTTAAGTATATATTATTAAAAATAAATTGTATTTTAGAAATAAATTGTATTTTGAAATGTATTTTAAAAATAAAATATATTTTAGAAATAATCTCTAATTTTAACAATAAAACGGTTTTTAGAGTTGATAAAATGATGGTAGGTGAATTAAATGAAAAATCTATTGAAGATGATTCGCAACACTTTTTCATTAATCCTAACTGGAATTATCAATTCATTAGTATATGTTTCTAAAAAAATAGGGATAATTTTTTCTTTTTTTCATTTTATAGGAATTAAAATTAAATCTTTCTTTAAAGGAACAAGCCATGTCATGCATGAAGGATTAGTGGCTCTTTTAATTTGTGCTATTGGAGATTTAATCGCTGGAATAATTTTAGGGAAAATGACATTCTTTTTAGAAACTTTCCCTGGTCTTTTAGTTCTTATACCTGGTGCTATTGGTATGAGAGGTAATATTTTTGGTTCATTTGCCTCTCGTCTTGGAACAAATTTACATATTGGTATTTTATCTCCAGAATTAAAAAAATCAGAGGTTTTGACTGAAAATGTTCTTTCTTCTATAATTTTAACCCTTGTTTTATCTATATTTTTAGCTATTTTAGCAAAAATATTGTGTATTATTTTTAATTATCCTTCAATGGATTTAATTGATTTTCTACTAATTTCACTTTTCACTGGAATAATTTCAAGTGTGATAATGTTACCAATTTCTATGGTTATTTCTTTAAAAAGTTTTCAATATGGTTGGGATCCAGATAATATTACAAATCCACTTATAACTGCTTCTGGTGATTTATTTACATTACCATCAATAATTTTATCTATATTTTTACTTTCAATAATTTCTAATATCTATGTTAAATATATAATTATTATAATAATCATTTCAATTACTATTTTGTCTTTTTATTATGGATTAAAGATGAAAGGAGCAATGAAAAGGATTTTAAAACAATCAGCCCCGATTTTAATTTTTTCATCATTTTTAGGAGTTTCTGCTGGAGGAATTTTAAACAGTGTTTCATCTACACTTCTAAATAATCCTACACTTTTAACTCTTGTTCCATTATTTTCAGGAGAAAGTGGAAGTTTAATAAGTATTTTAAGTGCAAGATTATCTTCTGCACTTCATTCTGGTTTAATTAATGAAAATTCTCTATGGGCACATGATAAAGAAACTTTAAGAAATTTTTCAATTATTTTTGTTTTATCATTATTTATCTATCCATTCATTGGATTTTTAGCAGAGGCATCTTCGGTTATTTCAGGAGCTATTGGATTGGGCTTTTTTAAAACAGTTTTGATTAGTTTAATTGCAGGATTAATTTTAATTTCCATAATGACAATTTTTGTATTTTCATTATCTTCTATTTCATACAAAAAAGGTTATGATCCAGATAATATTGTTATTCCAGTATCTACAAGTCTCACAGACTTAATTTCTAACATGATTTTAATAGCTATTTCTTTATTGGTATTTTTCATTGTTTTTATTTAGTTTTATTTAGTTTTATCTGATAACTTATTTATTCAATAATAGCTTCTTTAAAGAAATTAGGAATAAGAGATTTATATCGTGGACTTTTTAAAAGCATTTTAATGTCTTCATCAAGGATGTAGGTATAACATTCATCATCTTCTGCTCTCATTCCTCTTCCATAAGCTTGCATTAAGCTCATAACTGTTTTATATGCATACCAACGGTGATCTCTTTTTGCTCTAAGATTAACTTGCTTATCTCCGAGATATGGGAAAGGAATTTTATAAATTACCTGAAATCTACATTTATCATAGGGTAAATCAACACCTTCACTCATAGATGGGCTTACAAGAACGAGTGGTTCGTCATCGTCTTCAAAATATTTTAAAACTCTTTCTCTATTGTTATGTGAATGAGAAATAATCCTGGAATTGGATATTTTACTGGTTATATAATGTTGACATTTATAACTATGAGAATGGATTAATCCTTTGTCATTTTTATGTTTTTTAAGTATTTTATTTAAAATAGGGATTGTTTTAGGTGCACTATATTTTATTCTATTTTTACTCATTTTGCCTGCTAAATTAAATATTATCGGGCGTTTTTCATAGCAAAAAGGACTATCTACCTTTATATGAAAGACTTCTTTAGGATCTAAACCTAACCATTTAGAAAATAACTTATGGGATAGTATAGTGGCAGATAAAAATAAAATAACCTTGCCATGGTCAAATAAATAGTTTTTTCCATAATTATGGACTTTTAATGGTTTAAATGAAACTCCGACATCATCACTATCAATAACCCAATTTTTAGGTTCTTTTTCTAAATTTCTAATTAGTTGATTGATTTTGGATATTGTAGATTTAATTCTTTCTGCTTTATTTATTGCCATACTACTAATATCTAAATCTTTATAAGCTTCAAGAATAGCTTCTAATTCCATTATCCAATCTTTTAATTCTCCTTCTTTAAGTGTTTTAGGGCTAATTGTTCTTTTTATATCTTTTTGAAGTGATTTATTATATAAATTTAGCTCTAAAATTTTCATTAATTTATTTTCAATGTTATGTGCTTCATCTAAAATGAGTAAATTTCTTTTAGGAAAATGTTTAACATAATTAAGTTCTAAACTAGCATAATCATAGTTTAAAAGGGTTATTGGTGAATTAATAGCATCAGATTTTTGTTGCCAATAATTGCAATGGTCTTCACTATTAAAATAAAGAGGATTACCAAATGAATTTTCAAAAGCTTTAATTGCACCTAATGGTGGGTTTTTACTCACGCCAAATGGGCAGAAAAATTTCTGGGCATTAGGGCTGGTTTTACAACTTCCAATATCGCAACTGGAATCTAAATTATCATATAAACATCCAAAATTCCCTCTACCTTTGACTAATGGAAAATTAAATTCTTTAGCATACTGTGCTTGTAATTGTTTTGTCATTGTAAGAATATATGCTGATTCATAGATTTTCGCTAATGTTGCGGCTATTGCAGATTTTCCTGTCCCAGTTCCAGCTTCTAAAATAATGTATTTATATCCATTATCAATAGATTCTTTAATTTGAGCTATTATTTCAAGTTGACCTTTTCTGGGAGTTTTAAAAGGAAAGTTTTCAATAATAATATCTTCAACATCTGGATAATCATTTTTTAATTTATTAATTTGATTTTTTTCTAATGAATTTTTTTCAATTGAATAATCATCTGAAATTTTAGTTTTATTTGTAATAATATCATATTCAATACCTTCAATTTTAAAAGAATCATCTTGTTCAATGTATTCATCACAATATTTTTCTAATTTTCTTGAATTTTCGTTTTTATTACAAATACAACGAGTAATTAACATTCCACATTTTTGACAAAATATTGAATTTATCATTAAAAATAAATTTTTTTTTCCACATATAAAAAGCTTTAGTAAGAGCATTTGAAAACTAATATTTGTCACACTTTTTTTCAATTACTTAATATTTTTTCAATTACTTAATATTTTTTTAGTCATTTAATATATTTTTAATAGAAAAAGTTATTAAATATGGATATTAAATATATATTATACTTAAATAATCAAATTTTAAATATTTTAACTATAGTTAATTTATTTAAATAAATTATATTATTTTGATAGATCATTTTTAAATAATATTAATAAAGTTATTTACTGAAATCACATTAATAAATTTCTAATGAAATATTAATTAAGGAGGATAAGATGAAAATCGTAGTTAATGGAATGTCTGCAAATTTACGTTTCTCTTCAGCTCATATAATTCCTGGGCACCCGTTTTGTGGATATATTCATGGTCATTCTTATTTTGTTGATGTTGAAATAGAAGGGGAAAAATCTGGAGATTTTAATTTTGTTGTTGATTTTAAAGATGTTAAAAATTCAGCTCGTGCTGTTTGCAAATCTCTTGATCATCGATTATTGATTCCAATATTTAATAAATTCTTTAATTTCAAGGATATAAATCCTGAAGATTTATCTCTTGATTATTTTAATGAAAATTTTAATGATTTAAATTCTATTAAGTTTTCTGTTAAGGATAAAAAGTATTCAATTCCAAAAACTGATTGTGTTTTACTTCCATTGGCAGAAACTTCAGCAGAAGCTTTATCAATATATTTCACTGAAATTATTTTAAATGATTTAAACACAAAGGGATATAAAAACATTAAATCAATTTCTGTTGGGGTTAATGAAGGAATAGGTCAAGGAGCTATTTATACTAAGGTAATAGAATAAATTAAGAAATTTAACAACTATTCTAAATAGAAAATGAGTAGAAAATGAGTAGAAAATGAGTAGAAATTAGTAAAAATTAGTAGAAATAAATAGAAAATGAATAAAACTTATAAATCAAATTTTATTTAAAAATAAAATTAGCAATTTTGCTATAAATTTGTGATATTATGAAAGCTCCTATTGTTGAAATCTTTTCAAGTTTTCAAGGCGAAGGTTTATTGATAGGTAGAAGACAAATATTCATTCGTTTTGCAGGATGTAATTTAAATTGTATCTATTGTGATACTCAAATTAGTAGAAATAGTAATGATTTTGATTTTTTTTCAGTAGATGAGTTAATTGAAAAAATAAATAATTTAATTACTCCAGATTTACATTCAATTTCAATTACTGGAGGAGAACCTACATTATACATTGATTTTATAAATAATTTAATTGAAAAAATAGATTATCCTGTATTATTAGAAACTAATGGTTCATTACCAGAAGAAATAGCTAAATTTAAAAAGAATAATAATAATGATTTAGTTTCATTAGATATTAAGCTCCCAGAATTTATTAATAATCAAAAAATCTATAAATGTGAGATTGAATCTATTAAAATATTGTTAAATAATAATATTAATGTTTATTCTAAAGTTGTAGTATCTCCAAATACTAATTTAATAACTTTTGAATCTATAATTAAAGAGTTATTCGATGAAATTAAAAATATTCCAATATCGAGATTTAATCTTATTATTCAACCACAAAGCCCTATGGAATTGTGGAAAAATGATATTAATGAATTAGATTATTTTGAAAATCTAAGTGATTTAAGTGATTTGCATGATTTGAATAATGTAAATAATTTGGATAAACGAAGTAATCTAAATAATAATATAGATAAAGGAAATAATGCAAATAAAAATAAGTTTTTTCAATTTTGTGAAATAGCTGGGAAATATTTTTCAGTTTTTTTAATTCCACAGGTTCATAAATTTTTAGATATTGAGTAACTATTTATTTTATTGAATATTTTTTTATTTATAAATTTTCAATTTTAAATTTCCAAAAAATTTGTAATATTAAAAAGGATAAAGTTAATAATATACTATAAATTTGTAATATTAAAATTTGTAATATTAAAATTAATAATATTAAAATAATGAATATAAATTATAAATTCATTAAATTCAAGTTTATCTATTTATATAATGAACTTGCTTGTTTATTTATGCTTGTTTATTTTTAAATAGTTAATTTAAGTCTTTATTAAATTAAATAATATATGACTAATTAAATAGCTAAAATTTCAATTAATTGAGGTGTTTATATGAAAGATAAAAGTTCCATAAACTTAAAAAAATCTATGGGTCGTGGATCCTTAGAGCATGAAACTAGAGAGTCTATACATGAAGGAGAAATTATGACTTTAGCCACTAAAGAAGTTATAACCATATCCCCAAGCACTACAATTAAAGGAACTTCTGAAATAATGGCAAAACATAAATTTAGAAGACTTCCTGTAACTGATCCTGGTTCTGGTAGGATTTTAGGGATAGTTACCAGTATGGATATCTTAAATTTTTTAGGAGGTGGAGATAAATTTAATTTAATGGAGAAAAAACATCAAGATAACTTTTTAGCTGCAATAAATGAACATATTAAAGCTATTATGACTAAAAATGTTTTCACAATCTCTACTAAAGACACAATAGCTTCAGCAATAAAAATTATGATTGAAAAAGATGTTGGAGCATTACCAATTGTGGATGAAAATGATAAAATCGTTGGAATTATAACTGAAAGAGATATTGCATTATCTTTAAATGGTGTTATGACTGAAGAACTTGTAAAAGACTATATGGTCGAAGATGTAATTACAACAACTCCTGGAACTCCTATTGAAGGAGCTACTAAAATAATGTTTAGAAATAAACTTAGAAGAATACCAATTTTAGGTAAAGAAGATCTTCCACATGCAAAAGATGAAACTTTAGTAGGAATTCTCACTGCAAATGATATTTTAAAATACTTTGGAGAAAAAGAGTTAATTAAGAATATTAAATCAAATAGTGGAATGGATATTTTAAATGCTAAAGTTTCTGAGGTTATGAAAAAAGATGTTGTGACAGTTGAACCACTTACAAGAATCGGTGATTTATGTGAGCTATTAGCTGAAAAAAATACTGGAGGTGTTCCTGTAGTTAAAGATGGAAAAATCCAAGGAATCATAACTGAAAGAGATGTTTTAAAAACAATTGATATTAATTAAACATTTATTTGTTAATTAATATTGATTCACAACTATTCAATTAATAATTTAATTCATATTTTAATTCATATTTTAATTCTTAAATTAATTCATAAATTAATCAATATTGTTTAATAGGTGAAATAATGCAAGTTAAAAATATAATGTCAAATAACTTAATTATGATAGATAAAAATCAAAACATCTGTGATGCTTTAACTATGATGAAAAAAAATAAAGTTTCACGTTTACCTGTAGTTTCTACCAATAAAGAGGAACATAAAAAAGAATTGGTTGGAATAGCTACAGAAAAAGATATTGCTATTAAATTAGGATCTTCTAAATATGGTAATATGGCACCTTCTCATTTTCACATGTCTACATTAATGGCTAAAGATGTAATAGCTGTTGAAGAGGATGCTAATGTCAGTGATGTAGCTAAAATCTTACTTGAAAATAATATTGGTGGAGTTCCTATTTTTGCAAATGGTGTTTTAAAAGGTTTAGTTTCTAAATCTGATTTCATTGATATGTGTAAAGGAAGAGCTTATGAAAATTACCATGTGAAAGATTTAATGACTACAGAATTAGTATATGTTTCTCCAGAAGACCGTTTAGTCCATGCAAGAAGAGTAATTTTAGATTCTCATATTGGACGGCTTTTAGTTAGCGATGATAATAAACTTTTAGGCATTTTAACTTCAAAAGATGTTGCTATGGCATTTGTTAATTTTAGAAAAACTGTTTCAGATAAACATATGAAAACTCAAATAAAAAATTTAACAGTTGCTGATGCAATGACAAGTAATGTTAAAAAGATAAGTGTGGATGATTCAATAGCTACTGTTGCTACAAAAATGTTAGAAACAGGGTTTAATGGCTATCCAGTTATTGATAATGAGGATAACATTGTTGGAATTATCACTAAATCTGATTTACTGGCGTTAATAGTTAAATTAGAAGAAGAATAAAGTTTATTTAATTTTATTTTTATTTTTTTTATTTTTATTTTTTTATTTTTGATAAAGGAAATGGTAGGATGTATAAAAAAATATTATTTGCTACTGATGGATCTAATTATTCAAAAGAAGCGGCTAAACATGCTAAATTTTTAGCTAAAGCAAGTGATGCTGAATTAATTGTTTTAACGGTAGTTGAGACAAGTTTTTCTGTAGGTATTACTGATACTAATGCGATTGATAGAATGAAAAATATATTATGGAAAAATGCTGAAAAGGTTTTAGATGACTTCGAAAATGAGATTAATCCAAACAATGAGATTGAAATAAAAAAAATAGTAGATGAAGGATCTCCAGCAGCTACAATTTTAGATAGGATTGTTCAAGAAAATATTGATTTGGCTATTATTGGTAGTTCTGGAAAAACTGGTTTGTCTCGTTTTATAATTGGAAGTGTAGCTGAAAAAGTTGTAAAATCTGCGGCATGTTCTGTTTTAGTTGTTCATTAATTAATAGATTTAAATATATGGATTTATTAGGGTAGATATGATTTAATTATTTATAAATGTTTTATAGATATTATTTATAAATGTTTTAATAAATATTATTTAAATATTATTTATAATGTTTACATATAATCATTTAACATACTTTTAATCATTAATAATAATAAAAAATCATTAGTATTTTAATGTATTTATAGCTATATATGTAATCTGTGTAGAATATGGTGTGATGTGTAGGAATATGGTGTGGGAAAATTAATATTAATTATTTTATTAGAATTATATTGTTTAATATGGTGAAATCGTGATAATACAAGATATAATGACTGAAAAACTTGTTTTTGTTTCAGTTCCAGGAAATCGTGAAAAAGCATTAGATTTAATGATAAAAGATAATGTTTCTGGATTACCAGTTGTCAAAGAGGGAACAAAAAATTTAGTTGGTGTTGTTACTCGATCGGATTTAATTCAAAATCCTGATGAAGAACAGTTAGCTATGTTAATGTCAAGAAATTTAATTACAACAACATTAGATGAAGATATTAAAGTTGCTGCATCTAAAATGTTAAATGGAAATGTTAGAAGAGTTCCTGTTTTAGAAAATGATGAATTAGTTGGTATCGTAACTGCAGCAGACTTTGTTTCCTTTGCAATTTCTGAAATGGATATTAAAGATCCTGTTGAAGATTATATGATTCGAACAATTCCTACAACATGGGAAGAAACCCCATTAAATGTTGCATTTGAAATTATGAAGTTTTTTAATTTAAAATGTATTGTTTCTTTGGATAACAATGGACTTTTAAGTGGAATAATTACTGAAACTGATTTTATTAAAGAAAGTGAAGTAATTTCAGAAGTAAATGTTCATAGTTCCACTAGTGGAACAGAAGGAGATAAATGGTCATGGGATAGCACATCTGTATTGTATGTTGAGAAAAATCATCTTAAATTTTTTAATAAGTTAGTTAAAGATGTTGCTACAAGAAATCTCACTACTGCAAATGCTAAAACTTCTGTTTCTGATTGTGCACGAAGGATGAAAGAAGATAATATTGAACAGATTCCTGTTACTGGTGTTGAAGGCGAATTAATTGGAATTATTCGTGCTAATGATTTAATTAAAGCTATTGTTGATAAATAGCTTTTTTATTTGCTTTTTCATTTTTTCAATACTTATTTTTTTATATGAGTATCTTATTTTCATAGAATATATTCATATACTCATCTAATCATATCTTTTTTCATATATTAGTATATTTTTAATATTTTTTTAGTTGTTTATTTCCCTTATTTTTTTGCTTTTTATTTTCTTTTCTTTTAGTTTATTATTTTATATTCTGTTTATTTTCATAGTTTTAATTTTAATTTTAATTTTAATTTTATATTTTATCTTAGATATTATGATTAATAGGGATAATAATACTAATAATAATACTAATAATAGTAATAATAATACTAATATTAATAATAGTAATAATAATACTAATACTAATAATAGTAATAATAATGCTAATAATAATACTAATAATAATACTAATAATTCTAATAATAATAATCAGGATATTTGTAATGATAATGAGTTTAATTATGATAAAAATGGTTTAAAATTCCAAAGAGGTCATGAAGTAATAATAAATTGGCCTGTTAGTGATGATGTATACTTAGATACAATGGAAATAGCTGATGACAAGCGGCCGTGTGTTCGTTGTGGGCAAATGCCAAGTTCTGAAGGATATGATTCATGTATTGGGTATGTGGAAGGTGCAGATTATGTGTGCTGTGGTCATGGAAAAGAACCAGGAATAATCATGCTTAAAAATGGTAGAAACCTTATTTTAGTTGATGATGAAAAGGATAAAAGAGTTAAAAGTATTCATATAGAATATCTTGAAGATTAATTACATAATTCAATTTATATTTTAAGATAAAATGATTGGTTCGGATAAAGACATGTTTTCTAAGTTAAAAAGATTATTTGGCAATAAAAAATTTTTAATTGCATTTATAATTATATTAATTGTTCTTATTTCAATAACATTAGTTGCAACTGTATTTTCTAAAGATAATATTCGAAATGCAGTTTGGATTAATGGTAAATTAATGAATAATGTTGATTTAGATGAACTTTCATATAATGGTGTTGAAAATATTTTTCTTAATTCTAATGCTGTTGATTTATATGGTGAGAAAAAAGTCAGCAATTGGATAAATAATGCAAATAATAAAGGTATTAAAGTCCATATTTGGGTTAAATGTTTTTATAATGGAAAATGGATTAACCCTATTGATAATAATACAAAAGATCATAATTATGATTATTTTAATAAAAAAATAGCTGAAATTAATAAATATGCCAATATTGAAGGAGTTTCTGGTATTCATTTAGATTATGTTCGCTATCCAGGCAATGCATACAAATATCAATCTGCATCGAAACCAACACCATCTCAAGCTATTACTAAATTCGTTGAAATGGTAAGTAACAACTTGAATTCAAATAATAAACATTTAACTCTTTCAATAGCTGTAATGCCTGAAAAGGAGGATAAATATTATTATGGTCAAGATATTTCTGCGCTTTCGGCTTATGTGGATGTTATTGTTCCAATGATTTATATGGGAAATTATGAAAAAGGAGCAAACTGGTTAAATGAAACTACTCATTATTTTAAAGAGAAATCTGGATTTGCTAATGTTTGTATTGGTATTCAAAGTTATGAAAGTGATAATAATGTCACGCCTTTACCTAAAAAAGAATTAAGGACTATTTGCCAAGGTGCTTTGGATAGTGGTGCTGATGGTGTAGCTTTATTTACTTATGGTTTAATTAATTGGTTTAATTTAAATTCTTTAATTTAAATTCTTTAATTTAATCTATTTCATTTGTTTAAATAATTATGTTTATATTGTCTATATATCTATTATATTATTGAGTATATTATTTTTATTTTATTTAATTTTTAAAAACATGATTAATTCAAAAAATGCTTACTTAAAAAAACTTACAGATAAAATTAAAATGAAATCTGTTAAAGTTGGAAAAGATTTAGATGGAAGCACTCCCCCTTCTGTTTTTATAGGTAGTTGGAGCTATCCTAAGGTTTATGCTGGACCTATGATGGCACAAGAGCATGGGGATACAGCTATTATGGATGCTCCTGAAAAATGGATTAATGAAA
Organism: Candidatus Methanoflexus mossambicus; assembly: GCA_031261915.1. Taxonomy (GTDB): domain Archaea; phylum Methanobacteriota; class Methanobacteria; order Methanobacteriales; family Methanobacteriaceae; genus Methanoflexus; species Methanoflexus mossambicus. Next base: position 11,775 of record JAISIT010000034.1, on the reverse strand, counting down.
ACAAAACTCAAGAAGAAATCATCGATTATCGCTTGAATCTTGTTCGTGGAAAACAATTAATAGCTATTAATGATTTAGAAAACCCTTTTGTTGAAAAACTTCAAGAAATATCTTTAGCATCAAAATCTATTGATAGTGAAGCTCATTTTGGTAAAACTCCAAGAGGACAAATGTTATCTGAAGATAGCACTCCTCATGGGCCAAGTGCTGTTATTGAAAAATTTGAGATAGATAATGTTCGTTGGGATAAACAATTGGAAAAATCATATTATGATACTGATTTAACTGCAACTGATGCTGTAATGAATCTTTATCAAAAGGATATTCCTTTTTCATCTATGCAAAAAGCATTTTCTGTGGGATCATTTGGAATCAAGAAAAATAGGAAGCTTGTTCCTACAAGGTGGTCAATTACAGCTTGTGATTCAACAATAGCTAATAATCTACTTAAAGAAGTTCGTCACTTTAGTCTTTTAGATACTTTTAGAGTTTATGAATTCAGTAGCTTAAAAAATTACTATGGAATTATTTTACTCCCTACACAGTGGCAATACGAATGGATGGAAGCATTTATACGTGTTTTAGGTAAGGAAGAGATGATTTTTTCGGATTATGAACGAAATCATGACAAAAAAGAGTATTCTTCAGTTGGTGGATGTTATTATACTTGTAAAATGTCTGTTTTAGATTATCTTCTTAAAAATCAATTACAAGCAGGAGTAATTGTTTTAAGAGAAGCTTATGAAGGTTATGTTCCTTTAGGAGTTTTTAATGTCAGGGAAAATGTTAAATTTGCAATGGAACAACCATTTAAAGAATTTGAAACTCTTAAAGACTCTTTAAATTACCTTTCAACTAAATTAAAAATCAAGATGAATAAATATGTTAATACCAGCGACTTATTAAAAGATTTACTTCAATACAAACAGACAACTTTAGATTCTTTCTTTAAAAAGCCAGCTAAATATCAAAACTAATCCACTGTTTTTGTTTAGTTTTATTATTTTATTTTTAAAAAATTTTATTATTTTATTTTTAAAAAATTTTAGTTTTAATACTCTTAATTTTAATAATATTTTTAGCTTTATTTTTAATTTAGATATTAATAATAATTTTATTTTTAATTTTAATTTTAATAATTTTAATTTTAATAATTTTAATTTTAATAATTTTAATTTTAATAGTATTGATTTTAATAAATATATTTTGAGTTTAATTTTTGATCAAACTTTTTCTAAAAGTTTGTTTTAATAATGATAGTATGGAATTTTTTTATAAAAAAACGTCTAATAAAACGATAAAAAATATTTTAAATTTTTATAATGATAGTAATTCTAATTTAAATAATGATAGTAATTCTAATTTAAATAATGTTATTAATGCTAATTATGGTAATAGCCATAATTACGATGATAATAATGATTTTCTCAATGTTGCTGAGGATAAAATTAAAAAATTTACTTATCATGATACTGTTCATTTAGTTAATAGTGGAAATTCAGCTATTTTAATCGCCATGTCTTATTTTGATGGTTTAATATTAATTCCCGATCAAGGGGCTTGGCATGGATTTAAACAAATAGCTAAATTTTTAAATAAGGAAATTATTACAGTAAAAACAAATTTAGGATTAATAGATTTAGATGAATTAAATAATTTATTAAGTTCTAATGATTTTAAAGTTAAGAATAATGGTAAAAAATCTTCTTTATTTTTAACAAGTTTTGCAGGATACACTGCTGAGCAAAATATTAAAGAAATAGCTAATATTTGTCATGAACATGGTGTTTTTTTAGTTGAAGATGCTTCTGGTGCAATTGGGGATGGTAGTGGGAAATTAGCAAATGGAAGTTATTCTGATATAATTGTTGCTTCTACTGGTTCTCCTAAAATGGTTAATTTTGGTTATGGGGGATTTATTTCTTTTAATATTGAAAATTTAAAGGATATTAATAATATTATTAATTTAAATGTTTTATATAAAAGTTTTAAAGTTACAAATCTAATTGCATTAGGAATATCTAGTGAATTAGATCTTGCTAAAGATAATTTTAATTGTGCTGTGAAATCTTCAAAGTATCTTAAAAATAATTTAGAAAATGTTTTCCATAGATATCATAGAGGAGTTAATGTTATTCTTGATTATAATGATAATTTAGAATATAAAAATGATTATTTCCAATTAAAAAATAAATTAAAAACTGTTGAAGGAAAATCATTCATAACTAAATGTCCAAATTATAATAGGATAAAAGAAAAAGGAATAGCTATTGAATTAAAGAATTTAGATATTTTTTCTTTAAATAAAAATAGTTTAGATTATATACTTGGAATTATTAATGATTTAAAATAATTTTTTTATCATTATCTCAAAATAATGGGAAATGAATTAATTATTTAAATTTTTATTTTAAATGAGATAATATAAATGATAATAAGAACCCAAGAGCCATTAAAAAACCTGTAAATTCATGAGTTTTTTCGTATGCTTCTGGAAGAAGAACATCAGCAATCATTGAGATTAATGCTCCTGCGGCAATAGCTAAAGCAAAGGATAAAATGTGATGGTCTGTTTGTGAGAAAATTGTGTATCCTAACATTGCTGAAAGTCCAGTAGCTATTGTTATAAATATCCAAACACCAAAAATAAACTTTTTATTCCATCCACCTAACTTCATATTAGTGGCACTTGTGATTCCCTCAAAGCTATTGGATATAAATACTGCAATTACCATAGCCATACTTATTGGACCACCAATGATTAAAACTAAACCAATAGCTATTGATTCTGGAATTCCATCTAATAATGCTCCAGCTATGGTCACTAAACTTTGAATTTGATATTTATTAAATGTTTTATAATTATGTGGGAGAAATGAACTTAATTTATTGCTTATATTCTCTTTTTTCTTTCTTTTTTCTTCATTTTTTAAATATTTTGCAATGTTTAAATTGTTCTTATTTTTCAAATATCTTTTATTTAAATGATGTAAACTATAATCTATTGTTGTAAATGCGATAACTCCGATAAAAAATCCAGTAATCACTGGATAAAAACCACCATAGGAATATGATTCATATAATAATTCAAAACAAACAGCAGAACTCAGTATTCCTGCACTTAATGCACTTAACGCAGCTATTAGTTTTTCAGAAATTTTTAGATAATAACCTATAACTGCACCTAAAATTAGTGCTGAGCTTCCAATTATTCCCCAAAAAAATGCGTTTAAATAATTAATCATTTTATCGAATAATCTCTTTATGTTGAGGATTTTTATTTTATTTAAATTATATTAAATTATCCATATAATTTATATGTTATATTGAGTAAATTATTATGTCTATATTGAGTAAATTATTATTACTATATAGAGTAAATTATGGTTTATATGGATTTATATTTGTCCATATTTTTTTTATTTAATGAAATTAAGATATTGTCTTATAATTAGTATTTTTAAAAAATCATTAAAATAAATTTCAATATAACTATGTATTAATCGTTTTAATTAAAAATAATAATATTATTAACTTTATTTTTTGAAAATAAATTATTTAAATGATTATAAATAGTTTTAATAAATTTAATAACTTTAATAACTTTAATTTTTCATGAAAAATTCAAATTTTGATTTGTGTGACATCTCAATAAATATGACAAATATAATAAATTGGATAAATTGGATAAATTAGATAAATTAGATAAATGGACTTTTTAAATAATTTTGCTTGTTTTTATAATATTATTTTCATAATTCTACTATTAATGAGCTTGTTTTATCAATTAAAATATCTTCAATATTGTAATTATTTAATGATTCATTAGAAATTGGATAAATTTCTTTTAATTGATTTTTATCTGGATTTAAAACATTATCTTCTCGTTTAAATATTTTTTCAAGTTCATCAATATAATATTCTGGACAATTTATTAAAACAGTAGCTATTTCCATTTTTCCAGTTTTTAATCCAAGAATATCAAATGCTTTTGAAATTTGTCGTTGTGCTGAGGTTCTTAAAAGAATTTCTATGCTTAAATCCTTTGCAAGATTTTCATTTCTTTTAAATGCATTTATAGCATGAATTATACCATGTTCTAAATGTTTTTTTCCAGCTATTGCTTTGGCATTCATAAGTTGTATGATACATCCATCACAACAGCTATCTTGTATTTTATCGATTTCTTTAAGAGTTTTCTTTATATCTGTAATTTCTCCTTTAAAACCAACTATTTCAACATTTGTTAACATTTTATCTTTGTTTATTTTTTTATTTTAGTTTATTTTTTTATTTTATTTAAATTATTTTCCAGTTATTTTTAATCCAATAATTCCACCAATTATTAACATAATGCAAAATATTCGAATTATTGATTTTGATTCTCCTAAAAAAATCATTCCAACAATTACTAATCCTACGGCACCTATTGCAGTCCATATTGCATAAGCAGTTCCAAGAGGTAAGCTTTTTAGAGATAATGATAAGAAAAATAAACTTAAAATCATTATAACTGCTGTAGATATGACCATTAAAATATTTGTCAAACCATTTGAGAATTTAAGCGAAATTGCCCAACCAATCTCTAAAAATCCTGCAATTATAAGATATATCCATGGATTCATATTATCTTTTCATTGATTTATTCTTTATTTTAATTTTTGTCTTGATTTTCGAGTAATCTGTTTACTCCACTTAAGTATGCTTCTACACTTGCATTAATAATGTCTGGTTGGGTGCTTCTTGCGGAAATAATTTCGTTACCTAATTTTAATTTCACTATAACATCAATCAATGCATTAGTTCCACCAGTGATTGCATCTACATGGTATTCTTCTAATTTAATATCTGCTACATCAGATATTCCTTTTTTAACTGCTGAAATAGCAGCATCAACAGGACCAACACCAACACTTGATTCTAAAAGATCTTCATCATCTATTTTAAGTTTTATTGAAGCTGTGGGAATAACCTTGTTTCCTGAAACAATTGAAAATTCTTCTAATTTTATCTTAGCTTCAGTTTTTATATCTAATACCTCATCGGCAATAGCTTGTAAATCTACATCACTAACACATTTACCTAAATCTCCAAGGTATTTTACCTTATTAAATATAGTTTTGAATTGTTCATCATTATAATTAAATTTTAGTTCATTTAATCTTTGTTTTAATCCTTTAGAACCTACATGTTTACCTATAACAAATTTACGATGTCTTCCAAGAATTTCAGGAGTTATTGGTTCATAAGTAGATGAATTTTTGATAATTCCGTCGGTATGGATACCAGATTCATGTGCAAATGCATTTTCACCAACAATAGCTTTATTGGGTTGTAAATATACTCCAGTGGTTCTTGCAACAAGTTTTGAGGTTTCATATAATTGATTGATTTTTATATCTGTTTTGTAATCATCATAAAGAGTATTTAATGAAAGAACAATTTCTTCAATGGCAGAATTTCCAGCACGTTCTCCTATACCATTTATAGTTCCATGAAATTGTTTAGCTCCTCCATTTATTGCAGATAATGTATTAGCTACGGCTAAACCAAAATCATTATGGCAATGAACACTTAAAGGAGCATCAAGTGATGATAATTCTTTATAAAATATGTATGATTTATCTGGAGTCAATATTCCAACAGTATCGCATGCACAAATTCTATCTGCTCCAACAGCTATTGTTTGATTAAAAATTTTCTTTAAAAAGTCCATTTCACTTCTTGTTCCGTCTTCAGCAGATACTTCTATTTTTAAACCGTGATCTTTCCCATATTCTGTTGTTTCAATAGCTTGTTTAAGAACATCTTCTTTAGTTTGTTTTAATTTCTCTTCAATATGTAATTTAGATGTAGGAACAACTAAATGAACAGAATCAACATCACAGCTTAATGCGGCATCAATATCTTGCTTTAAAGTTCTTGCAAAACTACAGATTTCTGCATTTAATCCTTCTTTTGTAATTTCTTTAATGGCTTCTCTTTCACCTTCAGAGGTAATGGCTGAACCAGCTTCTATAATATTTACTCCAATTTCATCTAATTTTATAGCTATTCTTAATTTCTCTGATTTTGTCAGTGAAACTCCTGGAGTCTGTTCTCCATCACGTAATGTTGTATCTAATACATTTATTTTCATTTTTACACTTTTTTCTAAATTATTTTTATTTTAAATATTTATTTTTTATTTTTTATTTTAAATATTTATTTTTTATTTTAATGATTTATTTATTCCGTCTAAATTTTTATTTATGATTTATAATTTTTATTCATGATTCTTATTCATGATTCTTATTTATGATTCTTATTTATGATTCTTATTTATAATTTTTATTTATATTTTTAATATTCATTGTTTAAATAACTTAAGTATTATTAATAATAAGTTAATTATTAAATATCTTAGTTGGAAGTGTATTAAATATCCGATTGTTTTTGTCATGATTTTTTTTTATTCTGTTCTTTTTAGAGAACTCATTGAGGATGATTATTTAATAAAATTTTAATAATCTATTAAAATAATACAAATAACATTATAATTAAATAATATTATAACAAATAACATTAGATTATAATAATATTAGATTATAATAATCAATTTTATAATTAAATTTTAAAACTAAACATTTATATATGATGAGGATTAAATATTTATAATGGCAGAATTGTTAGGATCACCACCCACAAACCACATCCTAACTTTTCTGCTTAACATTCATACTTTTTTTTATACATATTTCGCATATTTTTTTAATATACTTTTTTTCGAGTTAGTTGACATATAACTTTTTTTAGTTATTTGGCATTTTTCATACATTTTTCATAGTTTTTAATCATTTATCGTGTTTTCTATTTTTGTTATTAATTATTTTTGTTATTAATTTTTTAATAGATCATAATACTTATACTTATTTTAATAATCATTAATAATTTAGAATATTGATTAGAATTTATATTTTTTTGATTAAAAAACTTTATATATTATTTTAATAAATTGTTAATGTGAATATAAAAGATTAGAATATTAGAATATTAGAATATTAGAATATTAGATGTATTGAATTTAATATTATTTCAATATTTTAATTATATGACTAATTCTTTATAACGATAAAACTTAATTTAATCTTAAAATTGTTCACTTTTGAAAAAATTAAAATTATAATTTTGTATAATAATTGATTTTAAATGCTTATTTTGAAATCAATTTTGGATAGAGTTTAAATAATTTGATGTTAAATAGTTATATTTATATATATCTTAAAAAAAATAAATTTATAAATAAGTTTATTAGTAATTATTTATATAATTATTTATCAACTGTTTATAAGAATTAGTTTTATAAATTATGTTAAGTTTATTTGATTATTTGAGTAATATTTATAGGATTATTAATTATTTTATTTTTGGTGATATTATGACCAGTCTTGGAGAAATTGCAGAAAAAAAATATAAATCAAGAATAAGGAAATTTAAAAAAATTAATAAAGATTCAGAGGATAAAAAAAAGTTTTTTGAAAAGTTAGGTGCAAGTGTTGAAGTGTTTTTACCAACAAAAAATCCTGAAGAAGAATCTGATAGTATAATTTTATATACTGATGCGGATGGAAATGTAGCTCCATTTGCAGAATATAGTTACCAACAAGGGGAAAATCCTCCAGAAACAATCAGTATTCATGATAAAGATTTAGAATTATTAGTAAACATATTTTCAGATTTTAAATTAGAATTAGTTGAAGAATAATCTTTAATTACTTTTTAATTTTAAAAACTATTTTTTGTTGATTTTTATTTTTTTGTTTTTAATGTAGATTTTTATAATTTTTTATAATTTTTTATAATTTTTTATTTTATTTAATTTATTTTTTTTTCATTATATTCTTCTTTTTTTGGATTATATTTTATTTTTTTAACTTAAAATAAGGTATTTTGGAATGATTATTAATAATCTTCAAGATGAATTAAAAAAACGCGAAAATGCTTTAGCTATTATCAAATCTATTATTAATGAAAATGGTCGTGATGCATTACTCGATTTAACAGGACTTTCTGGTGGATTTGAAATAGATAAAAATCAATTTTATCTTTTAGAAACTTATATTGGTTCAGCTATTTTTGAAGATCAATTAAATTCTGTTGCTAAAAACCATCTTGGTGGAGAAAAGGTTTTAGCAGTTAATAGGACAAGTGCAGGAATTTTAGCTACAATATTGACATTAATTAAGGAAGATAATTATCTTGTTCATTTCTTACAAGAATCTCCTTCTCACCCGTCTATTCTTAGAAGTCTTTCTCTTGTTGGTGGAAAGTATATTGAGTATGAAATGAATGAAATGGATATGGATGAGAGTAATGTAAATAATGATGAGATGAATATAACTGGTGATAGTAATAAGGTTATAAATGATGTCGTTGGGGATGTTAAGCCACAGAATGATAATTTTAATTTTTTAGAAAAGTTTTTTATTCCTGAAAATACTGATTTGATTGTAATAACTGGATCTACAATGGATCATAAGGTGATGGATGAAAATAATTTAAAAAAAATTATATCTATTGGTAATGAGAAAAATATTCCAGTTTTTGTTGATGATGCTTCTGGAGCAAGACTTAGAACAGCTATTTTTGGTCAAAAGAAAGCTATTGAAATGGGGGCTGATTTAGTAATTACAAGCACAGATAAATTAATGGACGGACCACGAGCAGGATTAATGGCTGGAAAAAAAGATTTAATTGATAAAATTAAAATTAAATCTAATCAATTTGGTTTTGAAGCTCAAGCTCCAATTGTTCTTGCAATGATAAATGCTTTAAATGAGTATAATGATGAATTTTTAATCTCTACTATTAAAAAAAAAGATAAAATATATGAAAAATTAGTTAATAATTATTATTTCTTTGAAAAAACACCTACAGGGATTTTAATTAATGAAGATTTATTAAAATCATGGATATTGGAATTTTATAGTGATAATAATAACATTGATATGGAGAATTATGAAAAGTTAAATAGCTATTTGCCTTCTGATTATTCATTTATACTTTCTTTTTTACTATTAAAAGAAAAAAAGATTATAACAATACCTGCAGTTTCAATGCCTGGAGCATCTTCAACGGTTCGGTTTGATATGGCGTCAAATGATGCTAAAAATTTAGATATTGATGAGTTTGTGAGAAAATTCAATGGAGTTTTTAGTAAATTCATTAAAATGATTTTTGAACATGATGAAGTAAATAATCTTATTTTTGGAAATAATTGATTCATATTTTTATTTTTAAAAATGAAACATGATATTAATTTTTTTATATTCTTTAATTAATTAAACTTAAAACAAACTATAAAAAAGAATTAGGAATTCAATTTTTTGATATTTTTTAATCAAAAAAATTTATAAGTATTAAAAAACAATTTATAAATATTAAAAAATAATTTATAGATAATTAATAATATATCTTGTTGAAATTTAGATTTAAAATCTATACTTTTATATTTGGCAAATGTTAGATTTATTTAAAAATTTAAATATGTTCTCTTTTTAGATATTATCTAAAACACTGTTTTTTATAATTGGTGAATAAACATGAAAGATGTTACTTTTGAAATAAGCGATTTTGGACCAATAAATAATGCAAAAATAAATTTAAGTAAAATTAATGTAGTTTGTGGCATTAATGGAAGTGGAAAAACTACATTAAGTAAAATAATTTATTCTATATTAGCAACATACACGGATGTTGGGGATTTAATTTTAAAAGAAATGATCCATATGTTTGCCAAATATATTAAAGATGAAATATCAAAATATAAGGATGAAGCAGAAGTTAATAATGTCTACAATAAATTAAATGAATTAAATAATGAGTTTATATATTTAAATAATTATAAAAATCTTAAAGAAGATATTAAATATGATATTATTGATTTAGCATTATTTTTTAAAGATTCAGATAAAATACATTCAAATAAGTTATTTATTGGATTATTCGAATTATTGGTTTTAATTGATAGTTTATATGATGATAATTTAAAAAACTCTGAAATTATTGCTCAATTTTTTAATAATATTTTTGGAGATGACTTATATTTAATTAATAAATGGAATAAAAATGCAAATATTAAAGCATACACTAATGACAAATCATTTTCTGCTAATTTATCTTTTCCTTTGAAAGATTATCCTTTAAATGTCAAAAGAATTATGGATAAATTGGATAATAAAGAATATCATTCTCAATTATCAGTTAATGGTAAATTTTATATTAATGAGATTTTTTATATTGAAACTCCATTTTTATTAGACTTTTTCAAACATATTAATCCTCTTTATGATGATATTAAGGGATTAAAATTGTTGAATACAAATGATGATAATAATTTCTGTTTTCATCAATCTTCATTAATATTAAAGTTAATGTCTGAAAATATATCTTCAAAATATTCCCAAAATAATAATAACTCTGAAATTTTAAAGTTATTTGATAATGTTTTAAATGGGTCTATTGAGTTTAATCCAGAGAATAATAAGTTTTTTTATTCAGAAAAAAATAATGACTATTCTATGTCTTCCACAGCATCAGGTATGAAGTCTATTGGTGTTTTAAAAGCATTAATTAAGAAAAATTTAGATAGTAATAGTTTAATAATAATTGATGAACCTGAAATTCATTTACACCCTGAATGGCAGATTAAGTTAGTTGAACTCATTGTTATTTTAAGTAAAGAACATGATTTTAATTTTTATATTAATTCTCATAGTCCTCAATTTGTTGAAGCATTTGAAGTCTTATCTGAAAAATATGGGATGGGAAATGATATTAATTTCTATTTATCTGAAGAACACGAGGATTCTAATAAATTTGAATTTAAAAAAATAGATAGAGAAAATCTAAGATTTATTTATAGGAATTTAGGGCGTCCTTATAGAAAAATAAATGAAATTCGTGGAGAAAATTTAAATAAAAAAACATAATTCGGGGGGATTTATTATTCCACAAAAGAAACAATTTATAAAATTTATTAAATTTTTCAAAAATCAAAAATATTACAAAACAATTACAACTCTTTCAAAATCCGAGGAAAAACCTCACCGTTCGGCTGTTAAATCAGATATAAAATTATATTCTGGAGATAAGTTTAGTAAAAAGGTAAATAAATTAAAATGTAGTCTTAATCCAAATAATTGTCAACATAGTAGTGTTGATGGAATTCATTACTTTGAAAATAACGATGAAAATAACGAGTTAAATCTTTTTTTAGTAGAATTTAAACATATAACTCAAAATGAAAATTATACTGAAAGAATAAATAGTTTTAAATGTGACTTAAAAATTAAAGCTTTTGAAACAGTTTTTTCTATTATTCCTCATTTAATTGATAGTTATTGTGAACGAATTTTTGAAGGAAATAAAATTCAAGAAGAGTCTTTAAAAATGAGATCTTTTTTGTGTAATTGTAAAAAACATTATTATTGTGTTATAAATGATTCATTTTCACCTAATGAGTCTAATACATACAGCATTATTTCACAAGACTTAGTAGATATAAATAGATTAGAGAAATATCCTTTTGATTCTGCGCAAATAATGTCTCCAGATACATTTGAATGTGAAATTAATGAAAAATTCAAAGAATATAGATAATAGGATTTTTAGATTTATTTTGGTACTGTAAAGTTCTTGGCTCTTTGAGTTGAGTATTACTTTTTTTGGTATTTTTATGTCATTTTTTGGGGCTCTAGGAATATTTTTTTGATTTTTTCTTAAAAGTTCTTTATT
>JAISIT010000039.1 GCA_031261915.1 Candidatus Methanoflexus mossambicus | reverse complement strand
AAAATACGCTGGATGAAAATAGAAAAAATAAACAAATAAATATTAAAATCAAAAATTAAGCATTTTTTTAATTATGGTCACTAAAATTTTCTTCCAACCAGTTGATTTTGACAGTGCCTGAATATCATTTAATTGAATATCATTTTTAGTTTCTTTAAAGTATTCTTCCATGGTAGTATCTAAAACATTAGTTAAAATACTGGTTTCATTATTAGATCTATTTAAATTTGTATGAATATCACTTAATTGATTAGTTAATTCCTCAATTGTCTTATTTTTCTTAATTATTTCGTTTTTAAGAAATTCTATGTCATTATTTCTATCTCTCAAAGCATTATTTTTATCATTTATTAATTTTTTTTGTGAAACATAATTGGACTTGTAGAACATGTATCCATTACTTTTAGATATAATTTTATTCTTTATTTTTCTAATAAAACTCATGATATCCCTTAATTAATTATATATATTATTAATAATTATTATATTTAAAATAATTAATTAATATTCTTTATATTTATTTATCTATTATTTATCTATTATTTATCACTCATAAATTTATTTATCTATTAATAGTTTTATTTCTAAAGACTCTAAGTTTAAAGGAAAATTGTTAACATTTTTCAATTTAAACTCTTTAACTTTTTCATCAAAAATAAAATAATTATTGTCATTAATCCTACAAAGAACCTTTAAATTCCATTCTTCCAATCCAAGAAATTCATTTATAAAATGTAACACTGCTGGTCTATCTTTATTGACAATGTTAATTAATAAATCAGAATCATGTTTTGGAATTTTTATTTCTATATTCTCTTCAGGATTTAAATGAATATTATGAATGTTTAAAATATTGGGATTATTTATTGAATCAAAAGTCCTTTTAGAAAGTTTTGCATTAATATCGCTTAATATGTCTTTATAACTTGTAGGATAATTAGCCCACCAAGGGTCAGGAAAAATAATTTTTTTATCTTGATATTTGTTTAACATGCAAGCCCATCTACTAAAGCTTGAGGCAGCAATAATTTGATGTTTACAAGAACTCATCAATTGTAAATCTTCAATAGTAGATTCTTCCATACTTCTATTACGATTATATATATATACCGTAGGTAAATTTAAATTTAAATTTTTACTAACCCATGGAATATCATTAGAAAAAACAAAACATACTGGATCATTTAAATTTTTAGCCATATTATTAATATTTGATTTATACCATTTCAAAGGCAAAATTGTAGCTATATATTTATTATGAATCTCAAAATAATCTCCTCGGCGAATATGAATAGCTATTGAATCATGGGAAGAAATTTCTTTTAAAAGATTTTTAGTATATGTGCTTGGTTTATTTATAATTTCTAAATCTTTTCTTATCAAATCATAATTATGGAAAAAGAATTTAGGATGTTCAAGAAAAAAATTGATTTGAATATCACAGTTTCGAAAGTTTTCTAAATTTTTAGGATCTATATTTCCCCCAATAGTTTTAATTGGAATATTATTTTTTCTATTTTCAGCAAATTTTCTTTTAAACTCATAATCAGAAGTATAACCTTTAATTTGTATATTAAAATTATCTAAAAGAAAAATTGTATGAGCTTTACCTTTTGTATCATAGAATGTTTTATCCAAATAGAGATCTTGATTTAAATCAATAGCTAAACTTCGTGCAGAAACATAACCATTCAGTTGGTTTCCTAAACCTCCAGTAATTTTTTGAATTATCATTTTACTATTCTCCTATTTATAATGCAATTAATTGTGCTTCAATTGATTAACTTTTTTAATAAAAATTCTGCTAAATAGCTACTATATTAATTCGTAATTCCTGTGATTAATACATTCATATTTTTACACTTTTATTTTTACACTTTTAAAATAATGATAAAATCATTTTAAGAACTTATATATTCTTTTTAATTATTAACAATATTCATCAAAATCTCTTTCCATTGTTTTACTCTTGATTTTAACAAATAGTTTTCTTTAATGTCTTTTTGAGCATTTTCAACTATTTTTATTCTTAAATTTTCATCTAAGATTAATTTTTCTAACTTTTCTTCCCATTCTTTCGTGTCTTTAGCAAGAAGTCCATTTAATCCGTCTTTAACAACTGTATTATATGGTGTGACATCACTGTAGATTCCTGGAATTCCTAAGGCAGAAAATTCAATGTATTTAAGTTCTGAATTTGATTTATTGAAATAATTTTCTTCAAGAGGAGCTATTAGAATATCAAAATTTGAATTATTTCTTAAATACTCCATAAATGGAATAAATGTCATTCCCCATTTATGAGTATCTGCTTTTTTAAACCATGTAGGTTTATGTTCGTCTTTGAATCCTCCAATAACAGTGAAATTAACAGCAATATTATGTCGTTTCTTAAATTTTTTAATAATATTCTCAATAGCTTCTTTAATCATTAATACATCATTATCGTGGATAAGTCTACCATAATAAGCAATATTAATTATGTTTTCTTTATTATTTAAATTAATATTATCTAAATCATTAATACTATTATCTAAATCATTAATATCCTCATTTAAATTTTTATTTTTCATAATTGCATAAGGTTTTTTCATAGGATAGAGTAAATCTACTAAATAATTTTTAACAACTTGAACATTGGTTTTTTCATTGAATGATTTTATGGTTTCTGCTAAATATTTAGTTGGAACAGCTATTAAATCGGAATTTTTTATTAAATAGTTTATTCCATCAATTTTCTTTTGAATAGTATTATAGTTAATATTGTCTTCTGGAATAATGTTAAAATTCGTGTCAGATTCGTAGATAACTTTAATATTATTCTTTTTAGATTTATATATCATTAGTTCTGCTTGTTTAGAATTTAAAACTTCTCTTTGAATAATTATAACATCAAAAATCTTAGTTTTAAAAGTATTATTAATATCTACTTTTTTAAATATATGTTTATCGTAAGCAAAAATCTTAAATTTATTATTTTTACTGAGTTTTTTCAATGGCTCTACTAATCTAAGATATGAAACTGCATTTAAATGCTTTAATTCTCCACTAATAAATACCCCTATTTTTAAACAACCCTTGCAATCAAAAGAAACAGGAGATTCTAAATAGTTTGAAGCTATAAATTGATCATTAATAAAATTATTATCATTTATTTCATTAAAAATTAGATTATTAAGATTATTATCAATATTATTTTCATTAAAAATTATTTCATTATTGTTAAGTGCTTCACTACTATCTAATTTCAATAAATCATTTTGATTTTCTCCAAATACAATATCTATTAAATCATTAGCAGAATTTCCATCACAAAAACTACAGTAATCATTAAAGAATTTATCATAGTTATCTGCAAATTTATCCTTAACTTTATCAATATTAATAATTCCATCGATTAAATCTTCATTGGTTTTTATAACTGGTCCTGGTAAATCTTCATACATGTTCAAGTAGAATCCTCTAACATTTTCTTTATAATGTTCAAGATCTGGAGTAAAGAATAAAATTGGTCGTTTAAGATGTGCAAAATCAAAGAAAACTGATGAATAGTCAGTTATACAAATATCTGATATTAATGATAGCTCTTGAACATCATCATGGGTTGATAAATCAACAACAAAATCAGTGAATTCTTCACCAATTTCTGCAGATTCCATTATTAAATGGTGATGTTTAAGGATTAAAACATGTGTATCAGATAATTTTTCTTTGAGCATTTCAAAATCTAATTGCAAATTAAAAGTATGATTCCAAGAGGATACTGCTTCATCATCTCTCCATGTTGGAGCATAAAGAATAACCTTTTTATTTAAATCTATGGCTAATTTTTGTTTTAATTTAATTATCATGTCTTCATTGTAGTTAAAGAAAATATCATTCATAGGATAGCCAGTTTCTAACATTTTATCGTTATATTTAAAAGCTGTTCTAAATACCTTAGATGAAAATTTATTTGATGAAAGCATGTAGTCCCATCCACGAGAATCTCTGTAATTATATTCTCTTGCATCTTTTTCAGGTCCTTCTAGATCAATATCATAACCTAATCTCTTTAATGGAGTTCCATGCCAAGTTTGAAGATAAATGTTTCCTTCTCTCTTAAGATGTGGTGCAAATACTATATTGTTAATCCAATACTTAGCTTTAGCTAAATATTCATAATAATCTTTTGAAGCACGACGAACAAGAATAGGATCTCCTTTAATTTTTTCTTTTCCACTATATGACCATACAAATTTGTATTTCTTATCTAAACCTCTCTCTAACATCTTTTCATAGATATATTTAGGATTTCCAGCATAATTTTTAGAATTAAAACTTTCTATAAACACCAAGTTTTCATCCATCTCATTTGCATCACAAAAGTCCTTGTAATAAGCGACTTTATTTTTAGGGAATCTTTTCCATTTTTCCCCGTAAAGTATAAAATTAACTAAAGGATTCTCTCCATTCTTTACAGCATCTCTACTTGCATTTTTATATGCATTCAAATACCATTTAGTATTAAAATAGCTACTTGGATTATATCCTTTTTTAGCTCCATAAACAAGATAATGATATATTAAGCTATTTTTAAATTCTGCATGATATTTATTGTATTGATACTCATTATCTTCAAATTTGGTATTTTCAAATATTTGAACATCCCAATAATTTTCCAAATAATATTCTTCATCAAAAAGTTTAGAATCAAGAATTATTTGATATTCTCTTTTTAATTTAGGATAATCAATAATTATCTCAATATTTTCCATATCTTCAATTAATTCTTCTTTATTTTCATTAAAATTAAGATTAGAATGCATAGATTCATACATACTATTATTTTGGCTTCTTTTTTCTCCTCTCCCATAGATTGCATAATGAACAAATGGATTAAATCCAGATTCTTTAACATCTTCATAAGTATTTAAATAAAAATCAGAATCAAAGACAGCGTTAGGATTTTTACCTTTAAAACCTCCATATAAAATATAATCAAGAAGATTTTCAGCTGTTGAAAGATTTTTATTTCTTATTTTATTGTAATAGCTATTATTAAACCATTTTCTCTTAAGAATAGATCTATATGCTGTAATTACTAATCTTGCCATTTTAAAATGGATGTTATAATAAAACAATATACAAATATAACTAAAGGTATTGTATTGTTTAATATTAAAAATAGCTAATAATTTTTTAATATTTAAACTAATTAAAGAGTTATTTTTCTTTTTATCTTGATTAACTCTATTTTTTAAATTATTATAATTTATCTTCATTTTTTTATAGTTTCCATTTAATTTAGCATGATTTTTTCTTAAATTGTTAATTTCAATATTTTGACGATTATTTTTAAAAATATCATAAGTAGATGTTAATTGAATTAAATCTCCAAAAGTAAAGTTATATTCAGTTTCAAGGATATTTATTAATGATTCATTACCCATAATCTCAAATAATGTTTCAAGACCAAGTAATTTGCAATCTTGATTTTCATGACCAACTAATAGTTTTCCAATTAAAAATGGAATAATTTCTTTTTTTATTTCTTTAAAATTATTTAATTCAACAAATTTATTTAATTCTTTGAATTTTTTTAATTCTGGAAAGATATTTACCAATATTTCCCCATCATCAATAGCTAAAAAATGTTTATAAATCTGTTTTCTTTCAAACTGAACTCTATATTGATTATTTTTATTTAATGCACTTGCATTTTTATTTCCACTTAAAATCCTAAATCTAACTAAGTTCTCATCTAAAATATAAATATTATGTTTAAAACAAAGCCGAATCCACATATCAAAATCTGGCAAATTCGCATATCTCTCATCATAAAGACCAATTTCTTCATAAATCTCCCGTTTAATAAAAATACTTGGATGGCAAAGACAATTTCCCCTAAAGAAGAAATAATTCAACCATTCTTCTTTTGATCTATTATGGCGATTAAATAGTTTATTGTAAATATTGAAAGTATTTCGTGTGCGAACATCAAAACCATCCATAATATTACTATTTTCATCAATAAGTTTAACCTTTGAAAACAAAACTTTTATATCTGGATTTTCAATCATGAAATTTAACTGTTTTTCAAGCTTATCACATTCCCAAACATCATCTGATGATGTGTGTGCAATATATATCCCACAAGATTGATTAATACAATGATTTAAAGCAATTGGTGCTCCTTTATTTTCTTTAAATTCAAATAATTTTATCCTCTTATCCTTAGTTTTCTCCATGATTCCCTTTATCACAGACACAGTATTATCAGTTGAACCATCATCAGTTATAATTAATTCAAAATCAGTAAATGTTTGATTTAAAATACTATAAATAGTTTCTTTAACATAGTCTTCATGATTATAAGAATTAACAACAACACTAATTAAAGGTTTTGAACTAATATACTCATTATTTAAACTATCAATACTAAAATTAAAATCCCCAGCAATAGATGGAAGTAATTTTTGTTTTTCAGGCAAACATTCAAGTAATTTTAAATCATTCTTATTTTCAACATCTAAAAATAAATTAAACCCCTCATCTAATGAAATAGTTATTTTATTATTCAAACTATTATTACAATTATCAATAGTATTACAATTATCAATAACATCATCAATACTATTATTTCCATCATTATCAATTATTATTTCATTGAAATTATTGAGGAAATCTTCACAAATAGCTTGATTTGTAATATCACCATTAGAAGTTTCAAAATAAAAATTAAACTTCAAATTAGAATAAGAATAGCTAGAAATTATTTCATTTAGTTTATTTAAATCAAATGAGAATTTATAATTATTTGAAGAATATTTATCATTATCAAAATAAAATTTTTCATTTAAATCTGGACTTTTAATGAAAATATTTAACTTACGACTCATATCAAAATTATTTTCATTATTATTAATATTATCAACAATAACATTATCAATACTACTATCATTATTTATAATACTATCATTATCTATAATATTTTTATCAATCGTAACAATTAATTCATTATCTTCAATATCAAGATTAAAAGCATGATTAGGAATTGTTTTATATAAATACAAATTCTTTTTTTCATCAAAGGAAAATTTAATATTATTTTTACCAACAAGAATTCCTTCAGGAATATTTAGTCCAACATTTATTTCATCATATCTATTTGAATATTTAAAACCTAAAAATACATTATATTTCTCAAAAATCCTTAATTCATCAATAGCTATTTTCCCATGGAAATAATCTCCACCACGGTTGAAATTATTATTAATATCAATATCATTATCAATAATATTATTATCCTGAATTAAATCAAATTTAATTGTATTTTCTTCTAAATCCTCATTATAATATGTTTCAGATTTTAAAATAATTTCAGCACTATCAATATTAAGATTTTTTGGTATTTTTATATTATTAAAATAAATAAAATCATCAGAATAAGTAATTGAATCCATATTAATTAAATTAGCATTCAATTGATTTATTTTAAATATTTCATCAGGAATATTAAGTTTTGGATTTTTAAAGTATCCTTTAACATTTAAATAGCTATTTCCATCAGAATATACAACATCAGAAGTTCTAAGTGCTCCAGATTTTAATAAATCAATCAACTCATCTTTAAAATCATTCATTATTAAGAATGTGAATAATCTCTCATCAACTGTCAAATCAGTATCATAAATAGCATTATCATTATTTAAACTATGATTAATATCTTTAAATAGCTTTTTAGTCCTTTTTAAAAATATCTCTCTAAGTCGAATATCATTAATTATCCCACCAATAGGCATTAATGCTCGCCAAACAAGGAATTTTCCATGTTCAGGAAATCGTGAAACGAAAAAATCAAAATCCCATTCTAACATGTCCATTCTATCATTATATCTACTAATATCCTGATTTCTCTGTGAAACTGATGGGTTATTTCTTTCATCACGAATTCTCCACAAATAAACAAGATCTTTAATAATAGCTATTTTTTTACTTAATGCTATTGCCTTGTGAGAAAAAATCCTATCAGCATAAATCTTTCCTTCAGGCATTCTAAGATTGTTATCAAAAACTAAACTTCTTTTAAAAATCTTATTCCAGTAAAAAGGGTCATGAAAAATATCTGGAAACTCTAAATAGCTATTAATAACTCTATTTTCTCTCCAAACTACCTTTTCTTTATGTATATTCGGTAGTTCAAATTGAACATCCCCTTTAAAACGATTAGGTCTTCCTGTAACAATTTCTGCACCTGTTTCAATAGCTGTGTTATACATCTTTTCAAATGCATCTTCAACAACAAAATCATCATTATCAATTACAATAAGATAATCGCCTTGAATAGCTTGAATTCCATAATTAATTGAAGTAGCTCCTCCAACATTTTTTACATTGTTAATAATGTTAATATTCTCATAATTTCGTTCATATTCTCGGCAAATTTTTAAACTATTATCTGTGCTTGTATCATTTACAAGAATTATTTCAACTAAATCTAAACTTTGATTAACTAAAGAATCAAGAAGAATACTTAAATAATCTTCTGCATTGTATACTGGAACAACTACACTTAATTTATACGGATTATCTCTAATTTCTAAAGACAAATCAAAACTTTCAGAATTTTTATCAATAGCTAAATTAAAGTATTTATCCTTTGTTTTTTTTGTTGTTTTTGCAGTTTTTACACTATTTATACTATTTATACTATTTATGCTACTTATGTTACTTATGTTACTTATGCTATTTGTAGTTAATATTTTTTGCACATTTTTCTCAAAATGGTCAATAAAATCAATATTAATTTTTTTATTGCTAATATCTCCATTTTCTGTTTCAAAATAAAAATTATAAATTGAAATTTCATCAGATAAGTCTAATAAATTTAAATCTAATGAAAATACTTTAATATTATTTAAATCATATTTATCACTTTGGAAATATACTTTTTCTTCTGAATCGTTACTTTTAGCATAAACTTTTAATTTTTTACTTAAAATTCCATTATTACTATCCTTATTGTTATTAGTATTGTTACTATTATCATTAATATTATTGTTATTATTAATATTATTATCATTAATGGTTAAAATTAATTCATTTTTATTAAAATAAAAATTAAATTCTTTTTTAGGAACTGTTCTATATAAATATAAATTATTTTTTTCATCAAAAGAAAAATAAACATTATCAGTGCTAACTATATCATCATCATAAATTATTTTTGAAATATCAATTTTATCGTAACGATTTGAATATTTAAAACCTAAAAATAGATTATATTTCTCAAAAGAATTTAATTTATCAATAGCTATTTTTCCATTAAAAGAATTATTTTCATTGGATTGTGAATCATTAATTAAATCAAAAATAATTGTATTCTCTTCTAAATTTTCATTAAAATATGTTTCAGCTTTTAAAATTATTTCAGCATTATCAATATTAAGATTATTTGGAATTTGAATATTATTTAAATTGATAAATTCATCAGAACAAGTAATTGAATCTATTTTAATATATTGTGCTCTTATTTGATTAATTTTAAAAATTTCATCAGGAATAGGGAGTTCTGGATTTTCAAAGTAATTTTCAACATTTAAATAGCTATTACCATTTTTATCAATAATTTCCGATTGTCCAATTATTCCAGATTTTAACAAATTAATTAATTTCTCTTCATAATTATTTAAAATTAAAAATGTGAATAATTTTTCATTAACTGTTAAATCTGTATCATAAATTGAAGTATTAGTTAAACTATCATTAATGTCTTTAAATAGTTTTTTAGTTCTTTTTAAAAATACTTCTCTAAGTTCAAGATTATTAATTATTCCTGCAATAGGCATTAATGCTCGCCAAATAAGAAATTTTCCATATTCTGAAAATTTTGAAATAAAAAAATTAAAATCCCATTCTAACATATCCATTCGATCATTGAAGCGATTGATATCTTGATTTTTCTGGGATAGTGATGGATTTATTTTTTCATCCCTAATTCTCCATTCATAAACAGGATAGTTAATAATAGCTATTTTTTTACTTAATGTGATTGCTTTATGAGAAAAAAGTCTATCAGCATAAATCTTTCCTTCAGGCAAAATAATTTCATTATTAAGAATTAAATCTTTTTTAAAAATCTTATTCCAATAGAAAGGGTCATGAAAAATCTCAGGAAACTCCAAATAACTATCAATAACCCTATCTTCATTCCAAACAATGTTTTCTTTATGAACTACAGGAAATTCAATTTGAATATCATCAATTAATCTGTATGGTTTTCCAATAGCTATTTCAGCCCCTGTTTCAATAGCTTTGTTGATTAATTTTTCATAGCCATTTTTAGGAACAAAATCATCGTTATCCACTAAAGTCACATATTCTCCTTGTGCTTGACTAATACCCATGTTTCCAGAAATAGCTAATCCTTCATTTTTTTCTTTATTAATCAATTTAACATTTTCATATTCTTTTTCATATTCTTTACATATATCTAAGCTATTATCTGTGCTTGCATCATTTACAAGAATTATTTCAAGAGAATCTAATGTTTGATTAACTAAAGAATCAATGAGAGTGTTTAAATAGTCTTCACTGTTGTATACCATTACAATAGCAGTTAATTTATATTGCTTCTCCTTGCTAATATCATTATGCAACATTTTTTACCTAATTTTCAATGAATTTTATAATAAATAACATAAAGAATATTTAAAAAAATTTAAAAAAATTTAAAGAATATTCACATTCTCCAATCCATTAATGATTCAATACCATCTAAATCAAATGTAGGAATATTAAATTTATCATGTATTTTCTTTCTTTCACTAAAAGAATCATCAATAAAAATAGATGGAATTTTATTATCCATGTAGCGATATTTTTCATCATCTATGTTTAATGTAATTATCTCTTTAAAAATATTTAAATCTATCTTATATTCTTTTAAAGTTTCATAAATATCATTTTTATGTTTAGTTATTAAAATAATTTCTTTTTTCTTATTTAAACATTGATATAAAAACATCATCAAATAGCTATTAACTTGATTTTTAAGAATTATTGTATCATCAAAATCTATGAAAACTCGTTTATATTCAATATATTGTTTAAATCTATTAGTTAATGCTCTATCAATGGTTAATTTATTATCATTAGCATATAAACTTATAGTATTATCATTAATATTAGAATTAGAATTAATATTAGAATTAGAATTAATATTAGAATTAGAATTAATATTAGAATTAGAATTAATATTAGAATTAGAATTAATATTAGAATTAGAATTAATATTA
>JAISIT010000026.1 GCA_031261915.1 Candidatus Methanoflexus mossambicus | reverse complement strand
TCAATTATCTAAAAGACCATTTTGAACTTTATTTCAATAAATTCACGCAATCAGAAACTTTAGCTGGAGAATTCCTATTAAAATTTATTATTTAATAACTTTTTCAAAAACACTATAATAAAAAACATATCAAATAAATTAACATATTAAAATTAGCAAGTTTTAACAAAGTTATTTAACAATACAAAAAGAAACTGAGATTTAAAATCTCATAAAATGTGAACTTGATTCCATTTCAGCGATGCATTGTTTTAAATTTCCATCAAATATTGGAAACCATTTTCCAGTATGTCTTAACCAATCTAATGAACAATTATTATATTCATTATCAAAAATAGTTATTCTACCATATCCATATTCAAGAATATCTCCTTTTTCAAGACCTTCAGCATATTCACGATCTTCAGTTAATTCCACATGATAATAGAAATAAATTCTTCCAGCACGAATATTTATTCTATCAATGTCTTCTTTTAATTTATCATATTTTTGAATTTCACTTTCAACAATTTCCATTAATTCTTCTTTATCTTTTTTAGAAAGTTTAACAGGTTTTGGTGCTGCAGGATATAAAAATCTTCCTTTTCTCGCCATTTTAATCACCATTAAATATTATTATTATTATTATTATTATTATTATTATTATTATTATTATTATTATTATTACGATTACTAAAATAAATATAAAAAAATAAATCAAATATAAAAAAATAAATCAAATATAAAAAAATAAAAGAAAAACATTAATAGCAAAAAAATCATTTAAATAAAATTATTAAAGAATTAAATATAAACAATTAATAAATAGTATTTAATTTAGAAATTTTTTTCTATTTTACAACCAATCTCATCATTTTTAAATACTAAAGCCATTTTTATTATATTTTTGCCTTTGTAAAGTTTCTCATACTGTTTTTTATTCATTTGATTAAATGCTTCATTAATCATATATTCAATAGAAGATGTTTTACTTTGCTTAAATTCAATTATGATGATTGGATCTGTTTTATCTAAAACAACATCCATTTCTCCAATATATGTGGGTGGATTACTGTAACCTTCAAAACCTAAAGATGTCAGCCATTTAAAAATAAGAGCATGATAGAAATTTTCATTTTGTCCTCTTTGTTTGTTTGCAATTGGAATTAAATATTCCATAATCGTTTCTTTTAGCCCTTCACAATCTCCAGCATTGACCTGTTTCCAAAATTTCTTTCTTGCTGAAATTAATTTTTTAATTGGAAGTTGAGTATATGTTTTTACAAGATTTTTCGTTAGAGCTTTTTCAACTTCATAGTTTGGCAAATATAATTCATATTCATATTCATCATATGTTTTATCAATATTTTTAATTGTTAAATAACCTGCTTGAAATAGTAATGTGGTTTCTTCAATATTTAAAGGATCAAAATTATCTAAATCATCTTTATACATAATTGACGGTTCTAAAATCGGGCTAATATCTTTAACATGACTTGCAAAATCAATTAAAAATCGTGGTGTTCCAGTTTCAAACCAATGATCTATGAATTTTTTATCATAAAATAGTAGAATTGTTGAATATGGATTATAAAGATTATTTTCACCATCCCAACTGTAACCATCATACCAAAATTTAATATTATCTAATGCATTTTCATAGGAATATTGTCTGTGGTCAGCTAATTCCTCAATATATCCATTAAA
Organism: Candidatus Methanoflexus mossambicus; assembly: GCA_031261915.1. Classification (GTDB taxonomy): domain Archaea; phylum Methanobacteriota; class Methanobacteria; order Methanobacteriales; family Methanobacteriaceae; genus Methanoflexus; species Methanoflexus mossambicus. Next base: position 6,499 of record JAISIT010000026.1, on the reverse strand, counting down.
ATAAGTTTCTAATTCTTTTTGTGTATAACCACATATACAAGAGTAATTTTCAGATAATGTAATATCAGTTAAATGATTTAGTGCTGAAAATGCAGATACTTTAGAAAATTTAGAGATTCCAGTTACAAGAACAAATTTAATAAATCTATCATTTTCTTTAATAGCACTGTAAACACCATTTAAAAGTTTTTGAGTATCTTCAACAAATTCAGGATCATTTAAATTGCTAAGAATTGGACTATCATATTCATCTATTAAAATTACTACTTTTTTATCATGAAAATTATGTATTTTTTCGATTAATTCTGCAAATCTTTGATTTAAAGATTTACTTTCAAGCTTAATTTTAAATCTATAAGAAACCCTGTTAATTTTATCATTTATAAATTCTTGAACTGATCCTTCTTTATATCCTGACATATCCATTGATAAAACGGGATAAATATCATTCCAATCCCATTTATCATAGATATAAAGGTCTTTAAAAAGTTCTTTATTTCCTTTAAAAATCTCTTCGATAGTGCTTAAAAGTAATGACTTTCCAAAACGACGAGGACGGGATAAAAAATTTAATTTATCGTTTTTTAAAAGAGTATAAACATCTTTTGTTTTATCTACATAAATATAATTATCTTCTATTAATTCTTGAAATGTTGGAATCCCTTTAGGTAATTTTTTCATTTTATTATTCATCATAAAACTCCTTGTGGATATAATTAATAGAAAATATGTTATTTATAGTTTATAAAATTATTTATTTTTAAAAATTAGTTTATATGCTAATTAATTGGAAAAAATAAAAAAATGAAAAAAAAATAAAAATATTAAAAAAAAGAGTAATACGCCGGGACTGGGATTTGAACCCAGGCGGAGGAACCTCCACAGGATTTCAAGTCCTGCGCCTTACCAGACTAGACTATCCCGGCAAATAGACACTATTGAATAAAATTAATAGAGTATACTATTATATATCCATGAAAAACTATTAAAAATTAATTTAATAATTAAAAATCTATTATAATAGATAATTAATTTAAGTACTAATTTAAATAATTTAAATAATTTAATAAAATTAATTAAAAAGAGAGCTATATCCATAGCTATAATTTTATCATAAGTTAAAAAATGATGAATATAAGAATATGAATTAAAAATAATTAAAAATTTTTAATATTTAATTTTTAAGTTCTATTTCTATACTAACATTATCAGGGACATTAACCTTCATAACTTGTCTCATAGCACGTTCATCTGCACCAATACCAACAAGACGTTTATGAATCCTTAATTCCCATTTTTCCCAAGTAGCTTTTCCTTCACCATCTGGTGATTTTCTTGTAGGGACAACTAATTTTTTAGTTGGAAGTGGGATAGGACCTGATAAATCAACACCAGTTCTTTCAGCTATTTTTCTTAACTGATCACATACAAAATTAAGTTTATCTGGGTCAGTTCCTGTGAGTTTTATTCTTGCTTGATTCATTTAATTCCTCTAAAAAAAAATAAGGTAAAAAGAAAGACACAGCTATTAAACTAAATGATAAATAATTATTAAAATAATTAAATTGAATATAATGATTAAATAAAATTAAATATAATAATTAAAATAAATTAAATAAATTAAATAGCTAAATGCTTTCTAAAATGATAAACAATAATCTTATTTAGCTGGTAAAATGTCAATACACATACCTGCAGCAACAGTTTGACCACTATCTCTGATAGCAAATCTACCCATAGGACCAATTTCTGAGTATTTTTCAATAACCATAGGTTTGGTTGGTTGGAGTTTAACAATAGCTGCATCACCAGTTTTTAAGAAATCAGGGTTTTCTTCTGCGACTTGACCAGTTCTTGGATCTAATTTTTTAGATAACTCTAAGAATGTGCAAGCAACTTGTGCTGTGTGGCAGTGGAAAACAGGAGTGTAACCGACGGTGATAACACCAGGATGTTGTAAAACTTGAATTTGAGCATCAAATTGTTTTGCAACCGTTGGAGCATCAGAAGTATGTCCTGCAACATCTCCTCTTCTGATATCGTTTTTACCGACACCTCTAACATTGAAACCAATGTTATCTCCAGGTTCAGCTTGATCAAACATTTCGTGGTGCATTTCAATAGATTTAACCTCGCCAGAAGCTCCAGCAGGTTCAAAAATAACATTGTCCGCTTTTTTCATTAAACCAGTTTCTACTCTTCCAACAGGAACAGTTCCGACACCAGTAATTGAGTAAACATCTTGAACAGGAACTCTAAGTGGTAAATTGGTTGGTTTTTCAGGAGCAACTAATTTATCTAAAGTAGGAATTAATGCATCTCCTTTATACCAAGAAGTATTATCACTATTTTCTTTAATGTTATCTCCTTCAAAAGCAGATACTGGAATGAAAGGAACATCTTTGTATCCTACAGTAGCTATTAAAGCAGAAACTTCTTTTTTCAATTCATTGAACTTTTCTTCAGAATAATCAACTAAATCCATTTTATTAATAGCTATAACTAATTGATTAATACCTAAAGTTCTGGATAAAAATACATGCTCTTTAGTTTGTGGCATGATACCATCATCAGCAGCTACAACTAAAACTGCAGCATCAGCTTGGGATGCACCAGTAATCATGTTCTTAACGAAATCTCTGTGTCCTGGACAATCCACAATAGTGTATTCATATTTGTTAGTTTCAAATTTTTGGTGAGCAAGATCGATTGTAACTCCTCTTTCTCTTTCTTCACCTAATTTATCCATAATGAATCTAAATTTGTTTTCACCTTCATCTAATTGCTGTTCAGCAATTGCACCAGCTTTTAAGAGTAAGTGTCCAACAAGAGTAGATTTACCGTGGTCAACATGACCAATAAATGCTAAATTGATATGTTCTTTTGCTTTTGCCATATTCAAAACCTCTATAATTTATTTAGTATATAAATTTACAATATATTTATCTAAAAGAGTTTAGTAAAGTTAAAAACTATTATGTATTAAATAATTGTAATTAATATGATAAATTATTAACATAGATAATCTATTTTAAAAATTTAAATAGAATTTGTCCAAAAATAAAATAAACAACCATTTTTTTATTAAATGTTATTAATTTCATCAAATGTAAAAAATTTTTATTATCTTTAAACACTTTTAAGGACAATATAAAGTTGAAAATTTGAAATTAAATTTTAAACATTAAATATCTATGTTTTTTAACATATATAAATTTAATGATTTTTCCAATTGAATTTTTAAAAAATTAAATATTAAATCTTAAAAAATTTAAAATTAAAAATTAAAAAAATAAATAAAAAAAAATCGAAAATTGAAAAATTTAAAATAATAATAAAAAAAATTAAAAATTTAAAAAATAAAAATTAATAAAAAAGAATAACAAAAATTATCCTAAGTAATACTCAGCAGAAAATGGATCCACATTAAGACCTTTTCTTTGTCTGATTTCCCTAATGATTTGTTTTTGAAGTTCATTAGGTAATCTTTCAAAACCAGCATTTTCAGTAGACCATAAACATCTACCTTCAGTAGCAGATCTAATATCTCCTGCAAAACCAAACATTTCAGCAACAGGAACTTTACTTTCAACAACAGACATATCGTTTTCCTGATCCATATTTACAATTTGACCCCTTCTATTTTGGATTTCGCGAGTAGCATTGCCCATATAATCTTGAGGAGTATTGATAAATACTTTTTGGATTGGTTCAAGTAAAGTTGGTCGAGCAGACATAATAGCTCCAAAAATAGCTTTTCTAATAGAGGGTAACACTTGAGCAGGACCTCTGTGAACTGCATCTTCGTGAAGTTTAGCATCTACAAGACGGATTTTTAAACCTAAGACTTTTTCATTAGCTATTGGACCTTGATCAAGTGCTGATTCAAAACCTTCAAGTAAAAGTTCACGAACCTCATCTAAGTATTGAATACCACGGGTAGCATTAATAAATAAACTTCTACCATAGACATCCCAAACTTTACGAGCTTCCTCTTTATCCATACCTAAATCAATTAATTTATCAGATAAATCTTTATCCTTACCTTTAACTCTTGCTTCTTTAATAGAACCATCTGCAACAGCATCAAAAACAGCTTGTTCAACAGGTTCGATTTCAATATAGAATCTATTATGTTTATTTGGAGATTTACCTTCAACAGGTCCAGCTTTACCAGCCACAGTTTCTCTGTAAACAACAATAGGTTCTGAAGTTGCAATATCTACACCTTTTTCTTTAATTCTGTAAGTGATGATTTCTAAGTGAAGTTCACCCATACCAGATACTAAATGCTCACCAGTTTCTTCATTAATTTCGATTCTAACTGTAGGATCTTCTTTAGCAACTTGACGTAAGACTTCAATGAGTTTAGGTAAATCTTTAGTATTTTTTGCTTCAACAGCTACTGTAACAACAGGTTCTGAAATATGCTCAATACCTTCAAACTCTTTAATCTTTTTATCAACATCACAAATGGTTTCACCAGCAACAGCACCTCTTGCACCAGTAATAGCTACAATGTTACCTGCAGGGACTTTATCGGTGTTAACTCTTTCAGCACCAAAGAAAACACCAACTTGTTGTGTTCTTGCTTTAGCATGAGAACCAACTAAAAAGACTTCACTACCTTTTTCTATAGTTCCACCATATACTCTACCAGTAGCTATTTCTCCAGCATGCTTATCCACACTTACATTTGTAACCATAACAGCTAAAGGACCATTGGCATCAGTTTTAATCATAGTTTGACCCTCTTCACTATCAATGTCTCCTTCCCAAATGGTAGGAACCCTGTAAGCTTGAGATACAAGAGGACTTGGTAAATGCTCTACAACCATACCAAGTAAAACTTCAGTAATAGGAACTTTATCTGCTAACTCTTTTTGCCTATCTTCATTACAATAATCAATAATATCCTTGAAATTAATACCAGATTTTTGCATAATAGGAATATTTATAGCCCAATTATGATAAGCAGAACCAAAAGCAACACTACCATCAGTAACATCTACTTTCCAATCATCTTTTTTATCCTTAGGAGCCATATTCCTTATAAGTTTATTACTCTCAGCAATAATCTTTAAAAACCTATTTTGTAATTCTTCTGGCTGTAATTTAAGTTCATTGATTAATCTATCGACTTTATTAATAAATAAAACAGGTCTAACATTCTCTTTAAGAGCTTGTCTAAATACTGTTTCTGTTTGAGGCATGATACCTTCAACAGCACATACAACAACAACTGCACCATCCACAGCTCTCATTGCACGAGTAACATCCCCACCAAAATCAACGTGCCCAGGAGTATCAATTAATTTAATTAAGTCATCATCGTTTTTAATTTTATGAACCATGGAAACACTTGCAGCATCAATAGTAATTCCTCTTGCTGCTTCTTGTTCATCGAAATCAAGAGTTCTTGCATCACCTGCAAGTTCTTCAGAAATCATCCCAGCTCCAGCTAAAAGATTATCTGATAATGTTGTTTTCCCATGATCAATATGAGCAACAATACCAATATTCCTAATAAATTTAGGTTGATACATTAACTCTTTGATCTTATCTATCATTTTCTCTCTTCTACTCAAAAAATCACCTAAAAGTTAAAATCAAACATGAAAAAAATATTAAAAATTTAATATTTTAATAAATTGTTTTAAAAAATTGTTACACCATCATTATAAATAATAATATTAAATGTTTAAGCCAAATTATTAATGTGCTGCTCTTGCAACTCTTTCTTTCTCTTCTTTTTTACCAACAGCAAAACTTCTTGTATCTTCTTCTGATGCAAGAATAATTTCATTAGCTAAACATTCTGCAAGAGATTTTTTATTTTTAAAAGCAGATTGGAAAGTTCCTTTAGTTAAAAAATTAAGAGATAAATCAATTCTTCTTTGAGGTGAAATATCAACAGCTACTTGATAACCAATACCACCATATCTAATTCTTGTAGTTTCTTCACGAGGAGATGTATTTTCAACAGCTTTAATAAGAATTTGAATAGGATTTTCTTTTGTTTTTTTATTTATAATAACAAAAGCATCTTTAACAGCAGCATAAGATTTATTTTTCTTACCTGCATTCCTTTCACTTCTCATAATCTTATTCATTAATCTTTCAATAATAGAAACTTTAGATTTAGCAAATTGTCTTTTAACATGACGACCACATGTATGTGGAACAAGATTATCTCCAAGATAGATATATTTAACTAATCCTAAATCATCAATTTTAAGGTCTTTAATATCCCATTTATCAAAAATTTGCATAAAAATTACCTCACAGGTTTTTCAATTTTTCCAATAACCATTTGTTGTAGGGAAACATTGTTAACTTTAGTAACTTTCCAACGAACACCAGGAATATCACCCATAGACCTACCAGATGGTCCACCGATACCCTCAATCATGACTTCATCATGCTCATCTATAAAACCAATAGCACCATCACCTGGGGCAAAGGCAGTTAATTGTTTACCATTTTTAATTAATTGAAC
>JAISIT010000005.1 GCA_031261915.1 Candidatus Methanoflexus mossambicus | reverse complement strand
GACATGGCGGTGATCGTGAGTTCGAATCTCGCTCGGCCCATTTGCCATGGTAGTTCAGTTGGGAGAACGCTAGACTGAAGATCTAGATGTCGCTGGTTCAAGTCCGGCCCATGGCATTCATTTTTACTTTTTTTTAAATATTTTCACTTGTTTTTTTGGTAATTCTTTTTTTTATAATTGTAGTGTTAATTATAATAACTATATTTTAATATTTAATAAATAATATTTTTTTAACAATATTTATTATATGAAAAACCATAAATAATATTTATTAAATTAGATTGAGGAAATGTGAGGTGTTATAATGAATAACTTTGATAAAGCTATAGAAAAACTTGGTGATGATGTATTAGATAGACGTGAATTTGTGGGGAATTTCACTAAATCTTTAATGAAATATGAACGAAAAGATTGTTTAATAATTGGATTACAAGGGGAATGGGGTTCTGGAAAATCTTCATTTATTAACATGACTCTAGATTGTTTAAATCAAAAAATCAATAAACAAACAACAGATCCAAATAGTGAATCGTTTGATTTATATGAAAAACCCATTATTTTACATTTTAATCCTTGGTATTTCTCAGATCAAGAAAATCTAATATTACAATTTTTCATTGAATTAGAAAATATTTTAATGAAAGAGACTAATTTCACAAAAAAGGCATTGAATTTTTTAAAAACCTATGCTTTAAGGATTACTCTTGATATTGTACTTCTTTCTCTAAAAGGAAATTCTTTAAAAGACTATATGAATCAAATAATCAAAAAAATTGGAATAGAGGATTGTTTAGAAAAAAATGGGATCTATTCTATAGAAAATGAAAATTCTATAAATGATATAAAATTAAAATTAATGGAATCTTTGTCAAATATAAACAAAAAAATTATCATAATAATTGATGATATGGATCGTTTATTAGATGAGGAAAAAAAATTAATATTTCAATTGGTTAAAAGTATTGCTGATTTTCCAAATATAATTTATATATTGTCCTTCGATAAAGAAGATATTATCAACTCGTTGGAGAATATTAAAGTTAACCATCCTGAAATTTTCATAGAAAAAATAATACAAATTTCAATCGATATTCCCAAAGTATCAAAAAGTTCCTTGATAAATTTAACAGATAGAGAAATAACTCAAATATACGAATCCCATGAAATTTCATTAAATGATACTCAAAAAAAGGTTATAGTTAATAGATTGAATTTATTTTTTAAAAATATGAGAGATTTGAAAAGATATTGCAATCTTTTAGATTTCTATATTCCTTTAGCTAAAAATAAATTATATGTCCTGGATTTTTCAACAATTTTAGCAATTCAAAATTTTGATTATATATTATTTATGCATTTAAAAAATGAAAAGAATTTATTAACAAAAGTATCATTTAATGAAAGAACAAATGAAAAAGAGAAATGCAGAGAGGCTATTGATAGTATTTTAAAAAATGAGTCTAATCTAGATTATAATACTAAAAAATCTATTATTTTAAAATTATTTCCGAATCTAAAGGAAGTTTATGGAATGAATGTTTATTTGGATATGGCAAAATGGAGAAGAAAAGGAAAAATATGCATTGCAGATAATTTTGACAAATATTTTAATTTTATAATACCTGACAATAGTGTTTCGATAAAAGAAATGGATGATATTATAGATAGCACATATGATTCTTCTTCATTTAAAGAAAAAATGATTTTATATAGTGAAAAAGAAAAGTCACATGTTATTTTAAAGAATTTAAAAGATTATATTGATGAAATACCTATTGAAAATTTACCCACAGTTATTGATGTATTAATGGATATTGGAGATGAATTATATGATGAAGATGATGATGAAGGTTATTTTCCTAGGGATAATGAAGATAGGATCAGAGTAGTTATAAAAAATTTATTAATGAAAATTGAAAATCAAGAAAATCGATTTAAAATTATAAAAAATGCTTTTGAAAATTCAGAAAATAGTATTGGAATTTTAATATCTACTATTTCATATTTAGCTATAGAACATAATAAATATGGTTATTCAAATGATTCTACATTATCTGAAGAAAATAGAATAGTTAATGGAGAACAGTTAGAAAAACTAAAAAATATTTTACTATTAAAAATTCGGAAATGTGATGTTGAGGGTAAATTTTTAGATAGTAAAAATATTGTAAATAATTTATATTTTTGGATTAATGTTGAAGAAAAAGATAGAATAGATCAATTTATTGATAAATCAACAATAGACACAGAAGATGCTTTAAAATTTATTTCAATCTTTATAACTACTACTAATCATATTCCTTCAGATGAAGAAGATGATATAAAAAGGGAATATGATATTAAAGGATTAGAGATTCTTAAATCTACAAATTTAGATCTGATAAAAAATAGGGTAGAAAAATTATTAGAAAATATCGAATCAATACCTGAAGATTGGAGAACAATATTAAAAAAGTTTGTAAATAAATTGGATGATGAAATAAATAAAAATAATAACTGATTTTCGCACATTTTATTATTTTTTATTATTTTATAGTGAATTACGAAACTTTTTTAACTATTTATTTATATATTGACGGTTACAAACTTTAAGTAATACACTATAATATTACTTTCACTATTTTATAAAAAATTTTTAGATTTTGTTTCATTAAGGGACTATAACGAAATTTCAATATAATTTTTTTATTTAAATCATCCATTTTTTCGCTTTATTTTATTGAATTCGTTATCATATTCAAATTTATTTGTTATTTCATCATCTAAAGCTTTTTTAACTTCTTTTTTGAGAATTTGTATCGAGTTCATTTCACAATTTTTTGCTAAATTTTTAATATTTTGTTGAAGTAATTCTGGAATGAAATAAAAATAATGTTTTTCATAGAATAGTCTAGATTCTTTAGCAATAGTATTTAAAAAAACCAATTCATTTTCATAATCTAAACAATCATTTAATGTATCTTCTTTTATATTTTCAATTTTTTTCTGGTTATAAACATATCTTATATAACATTGGGCTTTTTGATCTTCCCCATATTCTCTTTTATAAATTGATTCTATAATTTCATTAGAATAATCTTCACCATTGTATACTTTTTTTCTAATATCCTCAATTTCTTTCATTAAATTTTTATATTTATTATTTAAATATTTACATTTCAATATTTTTGGATAATCAACAATTATGTAATCTTTAGTCATTTTTTCAAGAACCCAACTACAAATCCCATTTCCTTTAATGGAATATAAATGTTCTAAAATTCTATTTAATGTTTGTAATGCCATTTTTTTATCTTCGAAATTCAAACTCACATTAAAATTTTGCCTCGTGATCATGTTAGATTCTTTTATACTATATGTTGTTTCACTCAATGCTATTATTATTCCATATAATGTTATCCAGGCCATTAGTATATTATCATAATTTTCTCCAAATTCTATTGAAAATAAATAGAATAACCCCATTCCAATTATCAAAAAGAATAATGTAGTAAATCTAAACTTCCAAAAAATTATTTTAAAAATTAAATGTTCCCCAATACATTTTTTTAATTGGGGTATTAATACTACATATAAAATAATAATTGCTATGAACCAATTGTTTTCTAATAAATCTCTCAATATTGAATTTTTATAATATATTGAAAATACATACATTATTAATAGCATGCCAACAAACAACAAATTTCCAATATAAAAAATGCTTGTTTCATCACTAACTCTTGAATTTTTATATTTTTGCTTTATAATTTTTAAGTTATCTTGCATGTTTCCAATCCATCTATTGTGAATATTCATATATTTTTATTATTATTGATGTAGATTTTGTTATTATTTAATGATTTTCATATATTATTTTTCAATATTTAATTTCACCTAAAATCGTATTTATATTCACAATTTGAAATTTATAATTTATAGCTATTTTTTGATATAATTTTTGAGATATTTTTATTCAAATATGATTGAAAACAAGTAATCTATTCAAAATTAAGAAATTATTCAAATTTATCAAATTTATCAAATTTGTTCGAAATATTCAAAACTACTATATTTAAATAATTGAAGATTATATTAAATATTGCTTATTTAAATATTGTTTATTTAAATATTATTTATTTCAATTATAGAAGAAATTTCATTTATATAAGAATAATATTAATTATAATGGGCTATTGATTATTTTTATTAATTTATAGTTGTTATAATGTTATATTAACTTTCGTGATAGTGATAGTATGTTAGATAAATTTCATATTTCTCTTAAAACACAAAAAATTTTAGAAAAAGCTATTGATGAACCTATTTCTAAAGAAGATGC
>JAISIT010000234.1 GCA_031261915.1 Candidatus Methanoflexus mossambicus | reverse complement strand
AATTAAATATTTTTTAAATTAATAATTTCTTTATGTTAAAATTTAATTGATTAAATGTTCAAATAGCTATTTAATTTTTTAAATAAGTGTTTTTTATTTTAAATAAGTGTTTTTTATTTTAAATAAGTGTTTTTTATTTTAAATAAGTGTTTTTTATTTTAAATAAGTGTTTTTTATTTTAAATATACTTGTAATAATTTATTTTAATTTAGTTATATATCCATTAGTTTAATCGAAATAGCTATTTTTAATAAAATAAATTTTAATAAATGGTGGAATATATGGGATCAAAAATCGAAGGACGATTAGCATTTATACTGGTATTTGTGCTTATAGCTTTTTTATTGGGTTCTGGAATTGGAATAGCTGTAGGTGGTAATGGTGTTGGTTTATTGAAATCAAATGAAACTAATATTGATCAAAATGATACAATGAAAGATTTAAATGTTACAAAACTTCCTGATGAGCCAGTAATTGATAATTCTAATGAATATGATGATAATTCAAATCAAAATTACAACAATACTTCAAGTCAATATTATTCTTTCGAAGACTTACATAAAAATGGACAGATAAATAAATCTTATTAATACTAAATTAAATAGTATTAATATTAAATTAATTATACTAAATAATAATATAATAATGTTAAATTAAATAATATTAATAGTAATAGTTAATTAAATAATATTAATAGATTAATTAAATAATATTAATAGTTAATTAAATAATATTAATAGTCAATTAAATAATATTAATAGTTAATTAAATAATATTAATAGTAATAGTAAATTATATTGGTATTTATTATATTATAATTGGTGAAAATATGAAAAATGATTTTATAAAAATAATTGATGGTGGACTTTGTGCTGTTAAGGGAGTGGAAGTTGGAGGATTAAAAAAAGGAAAGTATGGATTAGGAATTATTAAATCAGAAAATTCAACTGTGGCTGGGCTTTTTACATCAAATAAAGTTAAAGCTGCTCCTGTTCTATACACAAAAAACATAATTAAAAATGGAGAAATAAGTGGTATCGTTGCAAATAGTGGGAATGCTAATTGTTTTACTGGGGAAGAAGGAGTATTAGATTGTCAAAAAATGGTTGAAATAGCTTCAAAACAATTAAACATTGATAAAAATCAAATAGCTATTGCTTCAACTGGAGTTATTGGTCGCAAAATGCCAATGGATGTTATTTCTAATTTAATAATTGAAACATCAAAGATTATTAAAAACTCGCTTCAAGCATCTGTTGATGTTGCAAAAGCTATTATGACTACTGATACTGTTTATAAGGAATTTTCTATTGAAGTTAAATTATTAAACGGTGAAAAAGTTCGAATTGGGGCTGTGGCTAAGGGTTCTGGAATGATTGCACCTAATATGGCAACAATGCTTTGTTTTATAACTACGGATGTAATAGCGTCTAAAGAGGATTTAAAGGAATCATTAAAAATAGCTACTGATTTAAGTTTTAATATGGTTGTGGTTGATGGTGATGAGAGCACTAATGATACAATTTTATTAATGGCTAATGGAAAATCAAATTCACAATTAAAAGATGAAAATTCAGTTATTGATTCTAATTTTCAGGAAGGATTAAACTTTGTTTGTCAAAATTTAGCTAAAATGATGGCTAAAGATGGTGAGGGTGCCACTAAATTTTTAGAAGTTGAAGTTATTAATGCTAAAACTTTAGATGATGCAAAATCCGTAGCAATATCAGTTGTTAAATCTCCACTTGTTAAAACTGCTGTTTTTGGTGATGATCCTAATTGGGGTAGAATTGTTTCTGCTGCAGGGTATTCTGGTGCTGATTTTAATCCTGATATTATTACAATAGCTTTTGAAAGTGAAAATAAAATTTCTTATCTTGTTAAAGATGGTAAAATATTAGGTTTTGATGGAACATCAAATTTAAAGCTTGCTAAAGAAATTATGGATCAAAAGAATATAAAAATTATCATTGATTTGAATATAGGAGAATTTAATGCCATTTCTTATGGTTGTGATTTTAGTTATGATTATGTTAAAATAAATGCCAAATACACAACTTAATATTTATTTTTTCTTATTTTATTTTATTTTTAATAATTTTATATTATTTTCTTTTATTTTTAATTTATTATCCTATTTTTTCTTATTTTTACTTTTTCTTATTTTTATAATATTTTTATTTTTAATAATAAATTATACTTATTGTTTTTATAATTTTAACTATTTTTATTTTAATTTTTAAGTTTTAAACAATTAATTTTCTTTTTTTAATTTTGCACTGGTGGAAGTTATCTTCCGATTCAACGAAAGCTTTATATACTCTAAAAATTAATAGTATAATATCGGAAGTGGAAGTCCTCTTCCGATTATAATAGTTGATTTAAAAATTTGAAATAGCAAAATTGAAAAATCAAAGTTTTGATTTTAAGGATGTTTTGCTTTTTTTTGTTTTTATTGTTTGTTTTTTGTTAATTTATTTTGTTTTTATAATTCTGGTATAAATAGAATAAATTAATCTTATTAATATATTTAAAATATTATAAAAATTTGAATTATTTAAAAATTTTTTAATTTTAATAAAAAAAATATTATCATTACGAATTTTAAAAAAAGCTCTTGAGAAAAATCTTTTAAGAAAAATAGGATTTAAATATTATGGTTGAAAGTGTTTTAAATGCAGGAGATACAGCATGGATATTAATATCAACTGTTCTCGTATTATTGATGTGTATTCCAGGAATAGCTCTCTTTTATGGGGGTTTAGCTAAAAGAAAGAATGTATTAAATACAATGTTTTTATCATTCATTGCATTTGCTATTGGTGCAATAATTTGGGTAACTTATGGATATCAATTTGCTTTTGGAGCAGATATTGGTGGTTTAATTGGAAATCCATCTATTCATTTTCTATTACAAGGGCTTGATCCAACACAGCTATTAGGAGCTGGAACGGATAGTGTCTCACCTTTCCCTGAGATTTTATTTATAGCATTCCAATTAACTTTCGCTTCATTAACTGTTGCACTTATTTCTGGTGCAGTTGTTGGAAGAATGAAATTCTCTGCATGGATTATTTTTGTAATAGCTTGGATTTCTTTAGTATACATCCCAATTTGTCATTGGGTATGGGGTGGAGGTTTCCTCTCTTCATTAGGTGATTTACTCGGTGGTTCATTTGCAGGATTAGGAGCTCTTGATTTTGCAGGAGGAACCGTTGTTCATATTAGTTCAGGTGTTTCTGCTTTGGCTTTAGCATTACTCTTAGGTAGAAGAAAAGATACTTCTCTCTTACCACATAATTTAGGTATTTCAGCTATTGGTGCTGGTTTCCTCTTTTTCGGATGGTTAGGATTTAACGGTGGCTCTGCTCTTGCAGCAGATGGTTTAGCAAGTTCAGCAGTTTTAGTAACAATTATATCTGCAGCAGCAGCAAGTATTGTTTGGAACATTATTGAAGTAGTTAAAGGTGAAAAACCAACATTTTTAGGTTCAATTTCTGGTATCGTTGCTGGTCTTGTTGGTATTACTCCTGCAGCTGGTTTTGTTGATGTTGGTGGAGCTATTATCATTGGTGCTATTGCATCCGTTGTTTCTTTTGTTGCTTTAAGCTATTTAAAACCAAAACTTGGTTACGACGATGCTTTAGATGTATTTGGAATTCATGGAATGAGTGGTATCTGGGGAGCAATAGCTACAGGTATTTTCGCTGTCACACTCGTTGGTGGAGTTCCAGGTTTAATTGAAGGTAGTTGGGCTCAAGTTATTATTCAAATAATCAGTGTTATTGTTACAATAGTCTATGCATTTATTGTTACCATAATAATTGGTAAAATTATTGATTTGGTTATAGGATTAAGAGTAACAGAACATAATGAAGTTGAAGGTTTAGACACCAGTTTACATGAAGAATCTGGATATAGATTATGAAAACTATATGATATAATATATGATACTTAAAGGAATGATTATTATGAAAAGAATTATAGCTATTATACGTCCAGAAAAACTAACTGATGTTAAAGATGCCTTAATATCCATTGGATGCGAAGGAATGAATGTTATTGAAGTTAAAGGAAGAGGTAGACAGTTAGGTATTAAAGAAAGATACCGAGGATCTAATTATTGTATTGATATGATTCCAAAAACCCGTGTTGAAGTAATTGTTAAAGCTGAAGATCTTAATAAAACTGTTGATGCAATTATTCATAATGCAAGAACAGATGAAATAGGAGACGGAAAAATATTTGTTTCTCCTATTGAAGATGTTATCAGAATCAGAACAGGTGAAAATGGTAAAGACGCAATTTAATATCCTTCATATCTTTAATAATATTTATATTATTAAATTTAATTATTTTAGTAAATTAAACAATTTTAATAAGAATATTTCAATTGATATTATTAATTGATTTTATTTTTATTTTCTTTTTTATTTTTATTTTCTTTTTTTTTTTATTTTCTTTTTTTTTATTTTCTTTTTTTTTATTTTCTTTTTTTTTTTATTTAAACTTATATTTCAATAATGCTAATTTTTAATAGATTTTTTTTAAAAAATTTAATTTATATTCATTATATGCCAATTATAAAGATTATTTTAAATTTATTTGATAATGTTCTTTTTAAATCATTATTTAATAATTATTATTTAATATTTTTAATATTTTTAATATATAATATGCTTGTAAATTCTTAAATTTTGTTGATAAAAAGAATATTCATGAAAATAAAAGTTTTATTGTGTTATTTTATAAATTTAATCATTTAAACAAATATTTTCATAATTTTAATTTAAATATTCTTTAAAATATATTCTGAAAATGGATATGTAATAGTAGTATAATAAAGTCAAATAGAAAAATTAATATACTTATTTTTTAAAACATAACATAACACTTACTAATTATAATCATTAATTCTATTAATTTTTAATTGATTCTATTAATTTTTTATTGATTCTATTAATTTTTAATTAATTTTATTAATTTTTAATACTTATTGATTAATTTAAAGTATATTAGTAAGAGTTATTATAAAAATAAATTATAATGATTTGATTTAAATAATTTTAAATAATTTTAACTAAATTTAAGCATAATATTTAGATTTAAATAGATTTAAATAGATTTAAATAGATTTACTAAATTTAAGCATAATATTTAGATTTAAATAGATTTAAATGCTTTTAGATAGAATTAAATAATTTTAAATGAGGAAAAAAAATGTTTGATTTAACAGGAAGAGTAGCTGTTGTAACTGGTGCGTCATCTGGAATTGGAGTTCAATTTGCTAAAGCTTTAGCAGGACAAGGTGCAGATTTAGTGCTTTTAGCACGTAGAAAAGAGAAATTAGAAGGTGTTGCTGATGAAATCCGTGCAGCTGGAACTAAAGTTTTAACTGTCCAAGGAGATGTGACCAATTTAGATGACATCGATGCAGCAGTAAAAGCAACTATTGATGAATACGGTAAAGTAGATATTTTAGTAAATAATGCAGGAACTGGTGGAGAAGATCTTGCACAAAATATTACTGATGAACAATGGGATCGTGAAATGGAGTTAAATATTAAAGCAACTTTCAGAGTATCTCGTGCATTTGGTAAAGAAATGATGAAAAATAAATATGGAAGAATAATTAATATTGCATCAATATATGGGCTTGTTGGAAGCACAACTGGTGGAATAGCTTATCATGCAAGTAAAGGTGCTGTTGTAAACTTTACAAGAGCTTTAGCTGCTGAATGGGCACCATTTGGAATTACTGTAAATGCAATTGCTCCAGGATTCTTTACATCAGAATTAACTTCTCATATTATAGAAACTGAACCATTTAAAGAAATGGTTAAAGCACAATGTCCAATTGGATGTTCAGGAACTGAAGGTGAACTCAATCCAGCTTTAATTTACTTAGCATCTGATGAAGCAAGTTATTCTACAGGAACTATCATCCCTGTTGATGGTGGTTTAACAGCTATTTAAATAGTTGGTTAATTAATTTTTTATTTAAAATTTATTAAATCTTTTTTTTTATTTTTTTATTTTTTTATTCTGTTTTTTATGTCTTTTTCTTTTAATTCTTTATTTTTTGATTCTATTAATTTTTAGAATTGATTAATTTTATTTCTATATGCTCATCGTCTGTTTTTATCTGATTTAATCGCTTTTCATAGTATTCTTTTTGTAATAGAATATATGGCTTTGTTTTTTTGTCTAATTGAGCATATAATCATTTAAAAATATCCAAAATAATAACCTATATCAAAGTATAACTCTTTAACTGTGATAAAAATTGTGTTTTTAAAAATTGACCAATCAATAAAATCTATTTGTTTAGAAAAATTTTGTTTATTAATAGACACACTAAAATATCTATTTTTAATATAAAACATATAATTCAATTCAATATTCAAACTTTTACCACAATTTCCAAAAATATATTTAACAAAATCATCAAAAGAAGCTTTTCACTTAAGACTTAAAGCAGAACCAGATAAAATATACTTTTTCTCTTTCATAAATAATTAAATTTTCGAAAATATCATGAAAACGATCCAAAAGGAAATTATTTGGACTAAATTCTATTAAAAATTATTTAAATCCTGAAATAAATTCATTAAATATATTAATTTTAAATTATATGGAATTTAATAAGATAATAATATAAAATAAAATTATATTGAAAAGTAAGAATAAAATATAGTTTATATAACAGTATTTAATTTTAAAAAAATTCCAAAAGTTTATTAAAAAGAATTAATTTAATTTTCTAATTTACTATATTTTTTTTATTTTCAAATTTCACTTAAATTCCTCTTTAAAACAGTTTTTTTTAGTTATTTTTCTTTTTTTTCTTTTTTTTGAGTATTTTACTTCTTTTTTTTGTTTTATATATTATTTTTATTTATTTTACTTTTAATATTTTTTGTTAAAATATATATTTTTAATGATGAGACTGTCCCAAAAATAGATTTTTACAAATATTGAGTTATTTAAATTCTATTTTTAGATGTTAAATTATTTAAAATTTAAATTTTAATTTTATTTAATATTATTTTTAAAAAATAAGTTAAAATTAAAGAATATGACTTATTTAAAAAGTTTATATGGATATTAATTTTATAAAAATTCTTAAAAATATGAATTATGTGACAAACACATTATAATTTTTTTAAGTGTTGACAATTTTTTTAGGTGGTGACAATTTTTTTGGGTGATTGTAATATTGTAATCTGTTTATTTTTTGTTAATCTCTTTATTTTTTTGTTTTGATGTGATTACAATTTTTTAAGCTAATAATAAATTATAACCTCTCTTAAGAAACCTTTATATACTACTTTGGAAATAAAATTTATTTGTAAAAAATTTAGATTTTTATTATTAAATTTGGATTTTTTATTAAAAATAGAAAAACTAAATAACACTATTTTAGTTCCAAATTATTAGGTTATTAGGTTATTATGTTTATTATGTTTATTACATATTAACTATGATAAATATTTCCTAATATTTTTATATATATTATGTAAATAGAAATATTTAAATACTATTAATAATAAAATAAAGAGGTATAAAAAAATGAATATAAAAAATTTATTTGAAGATAATAAAAGTAGATTTTACAATGTAACAAACTATAATAAAT
>JAISIT010000220.1 GCA_031261915.1 Candidatus Methanoflexus mossambicus | reverse complement strand
AAAGCCCAAGATCATTACTCTACTCTATAAGTTCCATTATCAAATATTATAAACCAAATTATCGAACTTTAAGATCACGCATCTGAAAAATCAAAATCCAGTTGATTTTGACAGTGCCGAATCTTTCTAAATCTTCTTTTTTTCAATTAAAGAAATCTAATGTTATAAATGAAATTTAAATGAATAAAAATATTTAAATATGATAAAATCTATAAAAAAGTAATAATTAATAAATTATATTAAATAATTAATAAAAAAAATATTGAATAAAAAATTTAGAAATAAATGTTTAAATTATAAACAAACAGAAATAAAATAATGGTTGATTAAAATGCAAGAAAAAAATGCAGATTAAATTATTCAATGATAATAAAATAAGAAGTAAATGGGTAAAAGAAAAAGAAAAATGGTATTTTTCAATAATAGATATTGTAGCAGTTCTTACTGAGAGTAAAAACCCTAGTTCCTATTGGAGCACACTAAAACAAAGATTAATTAAAGAAGGAAATCAGTCTGTCACAAATTGTGATAAACTGAAATTAAAATCATCAGATGGGAAATTTTATAATACTGATGTTGCAGATACAGAAACATTATTAAGATTAATTCAATCAATACCATCACCAAATGCAGAACCATTCAAAATATGGTTAGCTAAAGTAGGCAATGAAAGGATTAACGAAATTGTAGACCCACAAATAGCTATTGCATTATCATAGAATATTTCTAAATCTTCTTATTTTTAATCAAAGAAATCTAATTTATAAATGAAATTTAAATAAATAAAAATATTTAAATATGATAAAATCTATAAAAAAGTAATAATTAATAAATTATATTAAATAATTAATAAAAAAATATTAAATGAAAAATTTAGAAATAGATGTTTAAATTATAAACAAATAGAAATAAAATAATGGTTGAATAAAATGCAGGAAAAAAATGAAATTAAATTATTCAATGATAAGAAAATAAGAAGTAAATGGGTAAAAGAAAAAGAAGAATGGTATTTTTCAATAATCGATATTGTAGCAGTTCTCACTGAGAGTAAAAACCCTAGTTCCTATTGGAGCACACTAAAACAAAGATTAATTAAAGAAGGAAATGAAACTGTCACAAATTGTGACAGGTTGAAAATGCTTTCTGCAGATGGCAAAATGAGAAATACAGATGTTGCGGACACAGAAACATTATTAAGATTAATTCAATCAATACCATCACCAAATGCAGAACCATTCAAACTATGGTTAGCTAAAGTGGGTAATGAAAGGATTAATGAAATTGTAGACCCACAAATAGCTATTGAACGAGCAATAAGTAACTATAGGAAGAAAGGATACAGTGAAGAGTGGATAAGTCAAAGATTAAAAACAATAGATGTGAGAAAAGAACTAACAGCAGAATGGGACAGATCAGGAGTGAAAGAAGGAGTAGAATATGCAATTTTAACAGATGAACTAACAAAAGCATGGTCTGGAATGACTACAAGAAAATATAAAGACTTTAAAAATCTCAAAAAGGAGAATCTACGAGATAATATGACAAATCTTGAACTTGTTCTAAACATGTTAGCTGAAGCAACAACAACTGAAATTTCAAAAACCATCAATCCTGAAGGTTTCTTTGAAAGTAAAGAAGTTGCAAACGAAGGTGGAACAATTGCAGGTGAAACCCGCACAAGAATTGAAAAAGTAACAGGTAAAAGTGTAATTAAAAAAGTCAACTCCAAAAACCCAAAACACTTAGATGAATAATGCATTAAATAGATTATGGATGATACAATGAGTCTTGTAAAACGTGAATGGTTTAAAGAGTTAAATAATGAAGAATTTAAAGAAATTGAAGCAAAAATGTTAGATCCATATAGCGAATGGGTTATAGTTGACAATCCAAAAGAAAAAAAGAGTTATAAAAATAAAATGATATAAGTGATAATATGGAAAATGAATATTATTTATGTGGTGGAGATATAATCGTTGAAACAGCAGCCATGAGAACAATTTTAAAAATGTTTCCAGAAGAAAGAAATGAATGGGAAAAAGAATTTGAAAAAGAAGATCCAGACGAATGGAAAAGATTTAAAGAAGATAATGAAGATTTATTTGAATAAATAAACTTAAATTTAATAAACAGTATTAATAATATTAAAAATTAAATTTTTTATTATAATCCTTTCCACTTAGAAACAGTATTTTTAAAGAAATTTTTAGTAAATTTAGATTCTTTACTATCTTTTTCTTTAACAACCTCATCAGATTTAATATCAAAATCAAATAAAGTAGTTTGATGTGTATTATCACTATTTTTAAGATTATTTTTAACCTTATTTTTAAATTCAACATTCTTCTTATGAAGACGAGTAAAATAATCCTCAACATCCCTATCAAAATCACCAATAGTAGACTGATGATATGAATTTTTATTTTTTATTTTATTATTATCAATTGATTTATTAAAATCATAACCTAAAGATTCTAATTTTTTAATAGCTTCATTTTTAACATTTTGATTAGTATCCTCTTTAGAAACATTAACTAAAAACTCTTCATCAGATATTTTAGCTATTGCAGACTTCCTTTGAAGATAATTATCACTCACTTTAGCTATTTCTTTTAATAGCTCCTCTTTATCAATATGTTTAATAGCTTCCTTTTGAACAAAATAACTATCATCATTGAAAGCTATTTCTTTTAAAAACTCTTGATTTTTAATATGTTTCAGAACTTTTCGTCTATTATCCCAATTAGGATCTGTTTTAGCTATTTGTTTATATTTTTCTTCATTATTAGATATTTTATCTTCTGTTATTTTTAATATTTCATCAGATTTTGATTTATTTTCATCATTAAAACTATTATTAATATTAAAATAATTATCAAATAATATTTTAATTTCTTTAGCTATTTTAGGTCTTAAAAAATCATTTCTACCAATAAGATGCCTATGTAAATCAGTTTTAACATTATCAATGAAATTCTTCTTTTCTCCTATTTTATATCCATTATCAATATAAATCTTAGAATAATCATCATATAATTCATTAGCCCAAATACCAATAAGTTTCCTATATTCTAAATAAAACGGTTTAAGTTCAGGATTTTTAATATTTTTATAATCAAGCCAAGATTTAATAGTATTCTCATCAATATTTAAATGAATAGCTATTTGATTTAAAGAATGTTTATTTTTAAGACAATTAATGATTTTAAGGTGGATTTCATTAGTTAAATCAATATTATTATTTTCTTCTACATTTGTTTCTATTTTATTAGTTTTTATTAATTCAAAATCATTTTTATCATAAAAAAATAATTTTAATAAATCTTCAACAAGTTTTAATATTTCATTATCATTTAAATTTAAATCAACATAAATATCAGTATCTTCAATTAATTTTGGAGCTGTTAAATCATTTTTATTTGTAGAAAAATAATTATTATTTGTTAAAATTAACTCAAAATAATTCATATTAAATTTATGTTCATCTTTTAAAATAGCTATTACTTTTAATAATAAGTCTTTATAATTATTCACAGTATATTCTTTATTTAAAAATTGAAAAGCTATTTTATTATTATTATTATTTTTTGATAATATTTCATTATCTTCAATTGTTACATTATTTGAAGTAAATATCGATTTATAAATATCAAATAATTCTATAACTTTATCTCTATATTCCATTTCAATTTCAGAATGCTGATTATTTAAATATTTTTTAATATCTGTTTTAAAAGTTGAAAATAGATAATTTACTCCATAAATAGGATCATTAACTATTTCTTTATAATCCTTAAAAAGATTTCTATGGTTTAAAAGAAAATTATATAGTTCATTATTAGTTAAATCTTCATTTAATTCATCATCATCTGATGGTTTATTAACTTTATGCTCTTTAAAAAGATTTAAAATATCATTTTCAATTTTCTTATATTGAAATAAAGGTTTATTTTGACTATATAATTTTAAATCCTGAATAAAAATATTTTTTAAACTATTATCACTTAATTTATAATTATTAGATTTAAAAATAGCTTTAAATTCATTGAAAAATTCATAAATGCTTTTAATTTTATCTGCTTCATTATCTGTTTCATCTTGAATTTCAGATTCGTTATTTTCGATAATATATTTATTTGTATTTAAATTATCTTTTGCAGTATTAAATTTTTTATCATTATTATCTGTAGAAATATCAAATACTATCTCTTTATTATATTTATGAGCATAATAATTTAAATTTATATTTTCTTTGATTTCTTTATATTTTTTTCTGATAGTAACTTCAGTTGTGTTGAATTTATTAGCGAAATCTCTTTGAACAGGTTTGATTCCAGAACAAATAGATGCAACATATAATGTAGCAATTGTCATAATAGCTGGATCTTTTCCTGCAATAAGATTTTTAGAAATAAGTTCATTTAAAATATCATTAGCTATTGACTTTGTTTCATCAGAAATAGCTACTTTTGAAGAAAAACGATTAAGATAATCAAAAGGAGAAACAATTGGCAATTTAATGTCAAGTTCTTTAGCTATTTTCTTATAAGTCCGTCCTATGCTTAGTTTATCAAGATTAGTTATTGTAGCTATTTCATCTAAAGTATATGGAGTATTTTCTTTTCTAAGTGTAATGTATGCGCATGATACAGCAACAGATTCAATTGAAATTCCTTTTTGAATTTTAAGACTATATGTTTCTTCAAATAATTCTTTTGTTTTATTTTTTATGTTTTCATCCAATGCAAGATTAGTGGTTATCTCTTCTATTCTATCAATACCTTTTTTTAAGTTTCTTTTAGCACCTCTACTCAATGTTGAGCTGTCACCAATATTATTATAATCTTCATAATTCTCATTTCCAAATTTTTTTATGAATTTACCTTTAGAAATTTTTTCAATCAATCCTAAACTAACTAATTTTGTTAAAGCATTAGAAATTGAAGGTTTAATTGCAGTATTATCTGGATAAATCTCTTCAAATTCTTCAATATACCTAAAAAAGTCATTAAATTCAAAATAAATTTCTTCAAATCCAATAATTTTTTCAAATACAAGTTTATTCCAACCGTTCAAATCATTTAAAGTTTTTTTAATATTAAATTCATCAACAGAGTCTTCAATATTATTTTCATTGTCAATAGCATTACTAACAGAATATTCAATTTTATCTTCAGAATAATCAGATATTTGATTTAATTCATTAGAAAAATTGTTTATAATCCAATTAGTCCATTGAACAACTGTTGATGATCTTCTTTTAAGTGTTGTAGAAGAATAAAGTTCATCTAATCCTATTTCATTGAAAATTTTACATATATCCCTCCCATTTGGAACAGTGTTTGTTTTTAAGTAAAGTTTAATAGTTTTATTAAATAATAAATGTTCTAAAATTAAAATAGCTAAATTATAATTTCTTTCATTATTTTCCATATTAAAAATTTCTTTTCCTTTATTTGATAAACAATACCCATTTGTAACATTATCTCTTTCAATTATTCCCAAATAAACTCCTGCATCGCCATAATAGCTTGAAAGACGAATATTCCAAACGAAAAAATCAGTAATATCTTGTTTAGATAAAGAACCTTTTTTCAATTCTTCACATAATGTAATTATTTTGTTAAATTCATTAGCTTGGGGAATAGAAATATCTTTACTATCAAAATCAGCTTTATTTAATATCTCATAAAAACGATAATGGAAAGATTTTAGAGTATACTGGCTATCAAAATCAGCTTTATTTAATATCTCATGGAAATTGTAAGTTGAAGAACTAATTTTAAAAGATTTTTTATATTTTCCATAAGAAATAAACTCAATTAATCCTAAATCTCTTAATTGTTGTAATGTTTGACGAATTTTAGATTTAATTTCAGAATTATTGGGATAAATCTCTTCAAATTTTGGAATATACTCATACATTTGATGAACAGCAAAAATATCGTCATCCAATTCTTTAATTTTATCAAATATTGTTTTTTTCCATCCAGATAAATTATTTATTATCTCTTCAGAATTAGATGACTTTTCAGTTAATTTGTTTTCTTTTTGAGAGTTACGACTTTTTATGTCCTTATTTTCAAAAAATTCATCATAATTAAAATCATCAGATTCTTTTGTTTCATTCTTTTCAGCTTCTTTTTTATTTTTAATATCATTATCCTTTGAAATATCTTCTTTAATAGATTTATCTACGTCAAATTCTTTTTCATATTCTTTAGTTTTTAAAAAATCAAGATAATATAAAATAATCTCTCTTGCAATGCCATTTGTCATTCTAATATAATTTTCAAAAGCATTATCACTAACTGACCTTCTTTTACTAAAACTAATTTCAATTGAAGAAATCTTCTCATTTATTTTATCTAAATCTATGTCAAATAAATCAATATAAAATGAAGTTTTGAATTTTCTGTTAACTTCATTAATTTTATTTTCTAAGCTGTTTCCATACCATGTTTTATGTTTATCTGGAGAAATAGAATTATAATACAAAATAAATTTTGATTTAAAATAGTTTGAATCTTTGATTTCTTCATGATCTTTATTTTCTTTATCTTTTTTTAGTTTTTCTTCAATTTTTTCAGCATCTGTTTTCTCTTTAAAGTAATAATGTCCATTTTCTTCTATAATATCATAAAATTTTCCTGTTGCTTCCTCCATGATCTTTTTCATTTCTTCAAGATCTGATTTATTTTCGGTCATTTTTATCCAACCCCAAATTTTCATGCTTTATGGAAAACAGCAGGATCCCATGCATCATTAATATGATTTTTAGCTGTTTCATATTCTGCCATTCTATACTTTTTAGCTATTTCAAATGGAATTCTTTTTCTTTCAGCTGCTGCAGAATAAAATTTAGTTCCTAACCGTATACAAATATTATGTGAACGAATATTTCTTCTAAACAACCTTATTTTACTATCAGTCCAACCACTAGCTTTATGAATATAATAATCTTTATCTGTTTGACCATTTCTTTTTTGAGGATTATAATTATCAAAAAAACAATATTCTTCGTAAGATCTATCTAAAGGTCTAAATCTACAGTCTGTAATCTGGACTCCCCATTTCCATGCTTCAACTCTTTTTTCTTCCATTTCTTCATAAGGAATTTCAAAATTATACAATACAAATACAGAAATTTCACTTGCCTTATAGCCAGCATCAGTTAAAATTTTTAATTGTTTTTCAATCTGATTTTTATGAGTTATTGGTCCATCCCAAGCTATTTTTGGATTTTTAAAACCTGCTTCCTTCAACAATTTTCCTAAAAATGGTTTTTTTAGCAAAATTCTACCATCAAATCCACTTTGTGACTCACAATAACTAATTTTTCTTTGTTTTTTAAGTTCAATCAATTCATTTAATATGTTTTTAATATATCTATTTTGTAAAATATTGTTATCATAAAAAATCAATCTTTTTTTGAAAATCTCTTTTTTTATTGTTTTTTTATGATGTACCTGTTCAATACAATATACTCCACAAGCTTTACATCTTCGTTTACATCCACGACTTGTATGCAAAATTTGATAATCTACATCAACTAAATCATAACCTTTACTTAATGTATCCACATCACGAATTTTTTCAACTTCAGGAATAATTCCTTTTTGAACATAATCACATCCAGTATACTTTTTACAGTGATCTGGCATTAAAGATGCATAAATTCCACCTACAACAATAGGAACATTAAAACTATTTTTACAATATTCTACAGCTTCTTTAACATATTTAGACCAATATGTAAATAATGAAGTTACAAAAATAATATCTGGATTAAAATCTACTGTTTCTTTAATTAAATCTTCGTCAAAACGAATTAATTTAACTTCAATATTCAAAGACTTTAACCAAGCAGCTATTTTCAACAACCCAATTGGAAGAAAATCCTGATGATTTCTGCTTTTGTTTGCAATTGGAAATTTTGGTTCAACAAGAAGTGCTTTTTTAACTTTATTCTTCTTGAGGATGGATGTTATCTGCATAAAACTCAATTAATTCAGTTTCCATGGAGGTTAAAATGTCATCATCTGTTTTAATTCTATTATCAAGAATTTTAAGTCCAGTCTTAGCATATTCTTCAGAAATAAGAAAATATTTATCTTCAGCAGTTTTAATAATTTTTCCGTTTTCGTCTTCATCGTCGGATAAAACATTTATTCCTTCTTCTTCCACTGCAATTGCCATCATCAAATATCTAATGACCTTAGAAGAATTAACAGTAGATTCACGGATTCTTCCTTTAGATCCTTTTCCTAAAGAAGTGCGTCTTGCACTATTCCAACCTAAAATTAAAGAAATAGAAAAAATATCTAAATTATCTGCTTTTTTAAAGATTTTAGTTGTTTTTAATTTATTATATATGTCATTATCTTCGTTATCATAATAAATTCTTCGTCCCTCAGCCATTTAAAATCACCTTTGATTCTTTACCTTTACCCTTGGCTTTACCGCCTTCCCATTCAATTGTATATTCTTTTCCAATATTATCAAAAATAATATTTCTAAAATCATCAGTATACTCAGTTCCAGTAACTAATAAAACAGCTTGCTTTTCACCTATAAATTCAGGTAAAAATTTAGCAATATTTTGTCTAATATCCACATCAAGATTTCCTAATGGAGTATCCATAATTATTGGTAGTATATATCCTGAAATATTATGTAATGCGGACATAAAACATAACCCTAAACATAATTTTTCACCATCAGAAAGGTCTCCAGGACTTTCGTAGTCTCCTAAACTATTTTCAATTGATACTGTATAATCATGATTTAATTTAATATCTACAAATTCGTCTTCTTTCCATTGCAGTTTTAAAAATTTCTCTTTAGTTAATTGCTCAATATTTTCATGCAACTTTTGAGCAAAATCATCATAAATCTTTTCAATAGATATTATTGATTGATTGACAAAATCAATTTTATTATTTATTTTTTTTGATTCCATTGTTAGTTGATCTTCTTTATTTTTCTTTTTTTCCCATATTATTTTTTCAGTATTATATTGTTCAATGATTCCTTTATTCTCCCCATCACCTTCTAATGATCCAATTTTTTTTGTTAAATTTTCAATTATTTTTTCCTGATCCTCTTTATCTTGTTGAAGCCCTTTAATTTTTTCAATAGGATTAAATTTAAGTTTTATATCATTTTTCTTTTTTTGATCACTTTGTGAATCATATTCAGTTTTACATTCATTCAAAACTTCATTTATTTCTTTAAGATTTTTACAAAAGGTATTCGATTCTAAAATAAGAGTTTCTACTTTTGATGATGCCCTTGTTACATGTTCAGCATTATCAGTTATTCCAGGTGTTTTTTGCAATATTTCTTCAAGAACTCGTCGTGATTCTTCATGTGTTTCTAAATCAATACCACAAATACATTTATTTTCTTTTAATAAGTCTTTAATGAAATTTTTTGTAAACTCTGGAGGAATATATTTTTTTCTTCTTGAACTTTCAACTTTTTCTAAAAACTCTTTAAATAAATTATAAGATAAAATAATTGGATAGTTTTCCAAAATAAAATCTTTTCTCTCTTTTTCAAATTTTGTCTTAGATTTTTTTAGTTTTTCTAAATCTTTTTCAATTTTTTGATTTTGTTTAACTATCTCTGTAACATCATCAGAATTTAAATCAATGAGTTCATTTTCAATGTTCGATTTTTTATCTTTAGCACGATCAACTTTAAATTTTGCATCTTCAAGTTCTTTTTCCTTTTTTTGTATTAATTCTTCATATTTGCTTATATTGGAGCTAGCTTCACCAAGGTCAGGTTCAATTTCTCCTAATTTTTCATTATACCTACCAATAACTTTTTTAAAGTTATTTTTCATGTTTTCAAGCAAATTTAATTGAGAAATTTCGAAGACTGTTTCTTTAATTTTTGATGAAGATTTTTCTTGAAAATAATTTCCTAACATTGCCCCATCAAAAAAGAAGTATTCTTCAATTTCCTTAGGAATTTTTCTATCAATAATATATTCATCAGCTTCCTGTTTATAATCATTTTCATCTTTACTAAAAACTTTTAATTTAGAACCACCATCTTTGTTTCGTATAGCTTTTCCTTCTCGTTTTAAAAATATCTGAGATCTTTCAAAAATGAGGAAATTTTTATCATCAAAAAATTCTATTTTCACTTTAACTGGAACTTTATCTCCTTCTGAGGATAAATAAATACTTTTATTATTACAAATGCTCATGGATGATTTGTCACCATAATCATGAATTTCCTTTCCATACAAACACCAACTTATTGCATTTAATAAAGTAGTTTTCCCAGTTCCATTATTTCCTTGAATAACGGTTATATTTTTATTTTCCTCTTTAGCAAATTCAATATTAACATCTCTATATTGGCGAAAATTTTCAATATTAATTTTATTTAAAAACATAATATCAATCCTTTATAAATCGATCTAACATCTTATCATAGTCTTTAAAGAAATGATATGCATTATCTTTATATCTTTCTGCTTCTAAATAGATACTTGCGATTAAAAATTTGGTTACATCACTATCTACATCACTTTCTTTAATTGCATCAAAAATTTCTTTATTTAACTTTAAATCCATTAAATCTCCTCAGAATATAGTTTCAATATATCTAAAGAATCAATAGAATTTTTAGAATTTAATGCAAATTCTCTATATCTCTTTGATTCTTTTTTAATAATATTTTTACTTTGATTTGAGCCATCTTGTGGAAAAACTAACATATCGTATATATTGGCTTCGTTTTTACCAGGATGTCTTCTTAATATTCTTCCTCTCCGTTGAACATGTTCTCTTGGATTGGTAGTTGAAGACATGATAATTGCATTTTTGGCTGATGGAATATCTACACCCTCATCTAAACATTTAATTGCTACAATGGCTTTATAAGAACCATTTTCAAAATTTTCAATTAAATACTCTCTTTCAGTTAAACCCCCATATTTATCTTCTTTTTTAATCTTCTCTACATGTGTAAACTTATGTTGGATAATATTCTTTTCATTTAGTAGCTTTTGTACATCTCCAAGCT
Organism: Candidatus Methanoflexus mossambicus; assembly: GCA_031261915.1. Taxonomy (GTDB): domain Archaea; phylum Methanobacteriota; class Methanobacteria; order Methanobacteriales; family Methanobacteriaceae; genus Methanoflexus; species Methanoflexus mossambicus. Next base: position 11,262 of record JAISIT010000220.1, on the reverse strand, counting down.
GTTCAGGAGATGCAAAAATAATTAAGTCTTTAATATCTAAATTTTTATCAAGAAGTTCTTCTAATTTTCTTAATTTATCTTCTGCATTATCAATTATTCTTTTTCGTCTAAATATAAGTTGTTTTAATTCTTCAACTTCTTTTTTAGTTTTATTAACTTTATTTAAGAAATTAGCTATTTTAACACTTAATTTACTATATTCTTCAGATTCATCAGAATTTAAATTACAAATAATTGGAGTATAAACATAAGGAGTAAGATAATAATCTCCAGTATCAGGGTTAATTGTATTTAACGCATCGGAGATGTCGAATTGGAAAACTACTTCTCCAAAGTAATCCATAATAGCTTGTGTGCCTTCATCGTCGAACCATCTTTCGGGGGTTGCACTTAATCCTAATCTATAATTGTATTTTTCATGTAGGGCATCTAATTGTTTTTCTGAACCTATTCCATGAACTTCATCTACTATTAAAAGCATTTTGTTTTTAAATTTCCTAATATTTTCAATAAAACTGTTTGAAGCTAATGTTTTGTGTGTTGTTATTATAACAAGGTTTTTTTCAATTTTTAAATAGAAATTATTAATTAAACTTTTAATTTCCTTTTTCCATTTGTAATTTTGGCTTGAAGCCACTAGTATTTTACCGTCATAAAATTTCTTAACATCTTTCTTCCATTGGTCGATTAAATGTTGTTGGGGACATGCAATTACAGTAATTAGATTGTCATCTTCGTCAAATAGCTTTTTAAAGCAAGCTAATGCAGTATATGTTTTTCCTGTTCCTGTTGCCATTTCGAAGATTCCTCTTTTGTCGTTGTTCCACCAGGCGTCAATAGCTTCTTTTTGATAATCTCTTAATTTAATTTCTTCTTCTTTTTTTTCTTGTTTATATTCTATTCTTGCTTTTGATTTATTTTTGTCTTCTTTTGGCAAATTAATTTCCTCTATGCTTTTTGGAGCTATTTCTAAGATCTTTTCTTCTACTGCTTTTGGTAAAGCTATTACTTTTGTTCTTTTGCTTAAGTCATTCCAATATTTATTAAATAGCTTTAAGTCTTCTTCAATGTATTCATTTGTTGCATCCCAGCTTTTGAATACTTTGAATTCTTCTACATTGTATTTTAATCCGTTTGCTGTTTCGTTGTTTGATCCGCTGAATGATACTTTGTTTCCTTGTTTGTCTTCTACTATTCCTATTTTTTGATGGAACATTCCTGCTTTTTCGTCTACAATAGCTATTTTTATTTTTAATCTGTTGTTTGCTAACATCCATGCTAGTGCTTTTAGGTGGTTTTTTGTGAATTCGTCTTCTATTTGGTTTGTATCAATTTCTTTTATTAAGTATTTTTCTAAAATTTCTTCTGGGTTTTTGTTGTATTCTGTTATTAGGTTTAGGTCTTCTTTTGATAGTAATGCACTGCATATCAAGTACATTTTTCCGTCGTTTTTTATGAAGTCTTCTAATCCTCTGGCTACTGCTGATAGGACTGTTGATGTGAAGAATCCTGACATTCTGTAGTATTTGTTTGATTTTGATAAAACAGGATTGTAAAACTTAGCGATCATGTCATCATGGTCACTGTCGTATTTGATTTTTATGTCAAGATCTTTTAGATCCATATTATTCCCTGTATCTTTGAGTGTATTTGATTTGTGGGATTATTTAATCTTTTAATTTATTATATATTTTATTATATAATTTAGTATTATAGCTTATTATTTTATTTTAATAACTATAATATATTAGTTCACATAGCCAATAGTTATTACTATTTAATATTTTCTATAAGATAATATATAAATGTTTTTATTTGATTTGGAAGTGTTTAAATCTTTTTATTTTATTTAAAACCTTTTTATCGGATCTTATATTATTAAATTTATAATAATTGGATCTAAAATTATTAAAAAATAGCTATTATTTGTGTTTATTTAAAATAGGATCCTTATTGATCAGATCATGAATTGTTTTTATTTGTTTTTAAAAATATGATTAATTATTAATTTTTCAAAATTTGTCATGAAAACCATTTATTTATTTTCTTGATTAAAAAAGTAGAAGAGAATAAATAAATATAAATATCATAATATATAAATAAATTATACATTAATTTAACATTAATTAATATTATTAATAAAATATTAATTGTTTTAATAGGTGTTTATATGGATAGAAAACAAATAGCTATTGATTTTGCTCATAGTTTAAATCATCCAGAAATTGAAAGAATTATTCTATTTGGATCTGTTGCCCGTGGTGATGATGATGCTGATTCAGATATTGATATTTTAATATTAACCAAAAATGATGAGGATAAACTTAAAATTGAAGATGATATTTATACTAAGACCTTTGATTTCATGTTAAAAACTGGAGAATTTATTTCTGCAAAAATTAAATCTTTACATTATTTTAATGAATATAAAAATCTTTCATTTGTTAAAAATGTCAATAATGAAGGATTAATACTTTACAACCAATGAATTTAATAATTTTAAACATATTTTATTTTATTAACATATAATCTCTCTTTATTACTTTTAAATAAATTATAATATATTAAATTAAATAAATGGATAGAATAATCTCTTGTATATTCAATAGAATTAAATAAAAAAGGAAGTATATAAATAGAATCATACATAAAAATATATTATAACTTAACAATATATTTAAGATTAAATTAAATATTTAACAATAGCTATTTCAATTGAGGGACAATATGATTAATAATTTACCAACAGACATTGCAGTATTCTCAACAATGCGAGAAAATGATTATATCTATGTGGATAAAACACAGCAAATATATAATCTTATTCAGCCAGGAAAAAAATACTTTTTATCACGACCAAGGAGATTTGGGAAATCATTACTAATAAATACTATGAAAGAATTGTTTGAAGGAAATAAAAAACTATTTAAAGACTTATACATTTACGACAAATGGGATTGGAATAAAATATACCCAGTATTGAAAATAGATATGAGTGGACTTGATGTGAAAAATCCCGAAATATTTAACATTTCATTAAATGATTTAATAAATGGAATAGCTGAAGATAACTCTATAAAACTAATAAGTAAGGGGTTAAAAACTAAATTTGGAGAATTAATCAAAAAAATAAGTGAAAAACATGACCAAAAAGTTGTAATATTAATCGATGAATATGATTTTCCAATTATAGACAATATGAATGATATAAAAACTGCAGAAGAAAATAGAACCATATTAAGTGAATTTTATCAAGTTTTAAAAAAATCAGAGGATTATATTCAATTTTTATTCTTAACAGGAGTATCAAAGTTCTCAAAAACCACAATATTCTCCAAATTAAACAACCTAACAGATTTAACCATAGATTCAAGATATTCAACAATTTGTGGTTACACACAAGAGGAATTAAATAGCTATTTTAACAAATATATTCTCGAATTAGGTGATAAAAAAGGGGATAGTTACGATGAAACTTTAAATAATATAAAAAACTGTTATGATGGATATTCTTGGGATGGTGAAAACTTTTTATATAATCCTAATTCAATATTGAAAACTTTAGACCAAAAAAAGTATGGTAATTTTTGGTTTGAAAGTGGAACTCCTACATTTCTTCTTGATTTGATTAAAAGAGATAATGTTGATATTAGTAGTTTTTTAAATTTGGATGCTTCTTTTAATGGCGAATTTCCAACTTTTCAATTAGATAATATTGATTTAAAAACTGTTTTACTTCAAACTGGATATTTAACCATTAAAGAACATATAGAAAATAAATATGATGAGTATATTTTAGATATTCCGAATAATGAAGTTAAAAAGTCATTGTTTAGCTATTTAATTGGAATGTATACAAATAATATGCCTGGAGAAATTGGACCACTTGCAAGAAAATTCTTAGATGCACTTATAAATCATGATGATAAAAAAGCAAGTCAAATATTAGATACTTTACTTGGAAAAATACCATATCAAGTTCAAATGAAAAACTGGAAATACTACCACTCCATTTTTCCAACTTGGTTTTATATGATGGGTTTAGAAACAGTTGCTGAGGAAAGTAACTCACAAGGACAAATTGATGCGGTTTTAAAATACAAAAACATAGACATAATCACAGAAATCAAATACAGCCAAACTAAAAGCATTAAAACCATGCTAAACGAAGCAAACAAACAAATATACAAGAAAAGATACTACCAAACTTATCAAGACAAAAATCCAATAATCTTAGCTATTGCAATACAAGATGACGAAAAAGCAAAAGAAATAGAATGTCAAATACACTCACTAAACGAACTTAAAGAAAAATATGAATAATAGAGTATTATTATCAAAGAATAGATAAAATCATTAAAATTACTTAAAAAAATAACTTTAAAAAGAATTTAGCAAAATGAATGAATTAAAATCTACAAAAACATCTGATGAATTAAAAACTTCTATTTTGAAAAAATTAAACCCTTTAAAAAACATAAAAGTATATACTCTCCTTTTAGATAAAAGAAAAATCAAAAATAGTGATTATGATAAAAATAATTTGTATAATTTTGTTTCTGGATAAGTTCTGTGAAAATATTATTATTGATGGAAACTTGAAGTTATATTGATAAATCTAAGCTTAAAAAAGACCATATTCTTGATTTTAATAATTATTTTAAAAGTAAACTAAAAATTAAAGAAAAAGCAATAGAAATATATCACAGACATTCATATAGATTTAATGGTTTATAAATTGTAGATTTAATATCTTTGCAAAAATAGGTCTAAAATAGCTATTTAAAAATTGTTTCATTATTGTTGCAGAAATTGTTGCAAAGATGAAACAATAATTGAAAATTCAAATAGTCCTTAAAATGAGTTATATTGAAAATAAAGGATTAAAATAACTTGTTTAAAAATTGTTTCATTATTGTTGCAAAAAAATATGATTTTTATGCATCATTTTTAAAATTATTTTGACTTAAAGTTATTATTTTAAAAAAATTTAGTAATAATGAATAATAACTACTATTTCATATTATTGTAAATTTTCTTAAATTCATTAAATTAAATTCATTAAACATGTTAAAAATTAAAATTTAAAATTTAAAGGATAAAATTATGAATAAATTAAAAATTTTTTTAAGTATATAGATTATAGTAAATTATGAAAATTTTTTACTTGATTTTATAAATAAAAAGATTTATTAAGGAGAATTGATATAATGTTAAATTATAATGACGATAGTGATTATATTGATTATAATGACTTCTTATCAAACAGTAGTTTCGATAGATTTCACAAGTTTGATGATTATGGATTTATTATGGATTGCTTAAAGAATATAAATAGAAAAAAGAATTTAAATGAAGTTGAAATCAATCCTTTAGGAGATTGGGCATTTAAAAAGTATTTGGAGAATTGGATGTGAATACCAAATAAAAGCACTCACTAATGCTATATTCCAAGATAAAATATACTAAAAGAAGAATTCAAAGGGGTAATAAAATGGTTCAACAAATAAAAGTAGTAAATAAAATCACACCACAATTATTCGAAACTCCAGAAGACATAGCTGAATACGAGTATTTAGAAGGAAGAATACAATCTTATAATGCTGAACTAAAATTTAGAGAAGAAAACGGCATGGAAAAAGGAATAAAAGAAGTAATGAAAGAAAGTATTGATAAAAATATGAAAGAAGGTATGAAAGAAAGAATAGAAGAATACATGAAAGAAGGTAATGAAATAATAAAAAGATCAATTGATTTAAATCTTAAAAATAAAGATTTTACATGGGTAAATAAAACGGATTCAAAGTTACTGATGGAATTAGATAAAGAAATCAATGGAATTTCTAAAAATTCGGGATTATATTGCTATCTTGTCATAGAACGGCAACACGAATTACAAAAACTTGAATTAAAATTCCGAGAAGAAGAAGGTAAAAAAATAGGTGTAGCAATAGGAAAAGAAATAAAAAGATACATAGGAGGAAAAATAGATAGAGAAGAATCTAGAAAAATAATAAAAAGATCCGTTGCTTTAAATTTTAAAAAAGAAGGTTTAGATATAAAATTTATTTCTAAAATCACAAAATTGCCCATAGATGAGATTAAAAAATTATAATTTTTTCTAATGATTGTTCAAAAGTTTTATTATAATATAAATAAGACTTAACTATGCCGTACGAAAAGATTTAGGATTTCAACCAATATAATGTAAATATATTAGACAACAAAAATAATCTCTCAAATGAGTTTATATTATTTAAACCACACACATCAAAAAAACTATAAAAAAAGAGGAAAGAATTAAAATGGTAAACGAAAAACTTGTAGCACGACTAAAAAGTCAAGAAGAAGAACATTACAAATTATTAGATCGAATGGCAGAATTAGACCACAACACATTCATAATTGATGCCAGAATAGAAGGAAAAATTATTGGTTTTAAAAAAGGTTTTAAAGAAGGTTTTAAAAAAAGCTTTAAAAAGCGTTTTAAAGAAATTCTTAAGAAAAATAAAGCTACTCTTTCAAAAAAAGAGTTTGAAAAACTTGAAGCTATTGTTTTAAAAGAAGCTGAGGAAAAAGCAGACATAGAAATTGTTTTAAGATTATCAAATGATAATGTCTCAATATTAAGAATTTCTGGATATACAGGTCTTTCTATTGAAAAAATTGAGAGAATATTAATGGAAAATAAAGAAATTTAACTTCGTTAATGTTTTGTGGGACAGTTTTTATTGGATTTAAGAAAATTAGATTTATTTTTAGCATAATCATTTGATTTATCATATTAAATATGAAAAAAATTAAAAAAAGTATTACTCGATATTTTAAAAAAAATAAAAGGAGATTAATCCCTAAAAATAATATATTATTCAATAAAAAATATTAATTGTTTTAATTGTTAATTAAAACTTTAAATTAAGAAAATTTAATTGTATTGAATTAATTCTTCTTCTTTGAAAGCTGGTTTGACTTTATCCATAGCTTTGTTGAAGTATTTCATTGTAACTTCTTGTGCATCTAAGTTATCTCTTAAAGTAAGCATTGCTGCTTCTCGACATACTGCCTCAATATCTGCTCCAACATAACCGTCGGTTGCTTTGGCTAATTTTTCTAATTTAACATCTTTAGCAAGGGGCATATCTTTTGTATGGACTTTGAAAATAGCTAAACGTCCTTCTTCATTTGGACTATCAACTTTAATATGTCTATCAAATCTTCCAGGTCTCATAAGTCCTGGATCAATCATATCTGGTCTATTTGTGGCAGCTATTATTGCAACATCTTGAAGTTCTTCCATACCATCGATTTCTGTGAGTAATTGATTAACAACTCTTTGAGTAACACCAGAATCTCCACCACTATCTCCTCTGTTGGTAGCTATTGAATCAATTTCATCAAAGAAGATCACAGTAGGTGCAGTTTGTCTTGCTTTTTTAAATACTTCTCTAACACCTTTTTCAGACTCTCCAACCCATTTGGATAATAATTCTGGACCTTTAATAGCTATAAAGTTTGCATCACTTTCATTTGCTACTGCTTTAGCAAGTAAAGTTTTGCCTGTTCCTGGAGAACCAAAGAGTAGAGTTCCTTTAGGTGGTTTAACTCCAAATTTCTCAAATGTGTCTGGGTGTTTAAGTGGCCATTCAACAGCTTCTTTTAACTCTTGTTTAGCATCATCTAAACCACCAATATCGCCCCAACCAATATCTGGAATTTGAACAAGAATTTCTCTAAGTGCAGAAGGTTGAATTTCTTTTAAAGCTTCTTTAAAATCATTTTTTGTAACAATTAATTTTTTAAGAACTTCTTTTGGAATTTCCTCATCAGTTTTAATATCTGGTAATGCACGTCTCACAACTCTCATTGCTGCTTCTTTACATAATGCTTCAAGGTCTGCTCCTACAAATCCATGGGTTGTTTCAGATATTTCGGTTAAATCAACATCTTCAGATATTGGCATACCACGAGTGTGGATTTCCATAACTTCTTTTCTCTCTTCTTTATCTGGAACACCAATTTCAATTTCACGATCAAATCTTCCAGGGCGCCTTAAAGCTTGATCAAGAGAATCAGGTCTGTTGGTTGCTCCAATAACAACTACTTGTCCTCTGGATTTTAATCCGTCCATTAAAGTAAGTAATTGGGCAACAGTCCTTCTTTCAACTTCACCATTGGTTTCTTCTCTTTTTGGAGCTATTGCATCTAATTCATCGATGAATATGATAGATGGAGCATTTGCTTCAGCTTCTTCAAAGAATTCCCTTAAATTCTCTTCAGATCCACCAACATATTTACTCATAATCTCTGGACCATTAATTAGGATGAAATGAGCATCACTTTCACTTGCAACAGCTTTTGCTAAGAGAGTTTTACCAGTTCCAGGTGGACCATGCATTAAAACACCTTTTGGTGGAGCTATTCCGAGACGTTCAAAGAGTTCAGGTCTTTTGAGTGGAATTTCTATCATTTCCCTAACCTTTTTAACTTCCTCTTTCAAGCCACCAATATCCTCATAACTTACATCCACGAGGTTTGTGATACCTTCAATTTTGCTAACATCCACAGGAGCATTTTGAACTTCTACTTGAGTGTTATTTGTAATAATAACAGGTCCTGATGGGTAAGTGGATACAGTAGCGAATTTTAATTCTCCCATAGGAGAGAAATCTACCATATTGTTGAATATCTCATTGTTGAATATTTCATCAAATAATCCTCTAGGTGGACGATTTGATTTTGGCATTATAGGTGCTTTAATTCCAGAAACTATAATATCTCCTTGAACCATTATTTTATTTAAAAATGGAGAACGAATATCTCCTTGTATATTAATATGGTGTTCAATAGGAGCAAGAATTACTTTTTTAGCTTCTTTTACATTTGCTTTATTTACTTCTATTTCCTCACCAATTGATGTTCCAGCATTTTTACGACTTGTTCCGTCGATTCTTATAATAGAAAGTCCAACATCACTTTGAGATGAATATGCTCTAAGTGCGGTGGTTTTATTTCCTTTAATTTCAATAATGTCTCCATCCTTTAAAGAAAGTTTTTCCATAATTGCTGGATCGATTTTAGCTATTCCTCTTCCTACATCTCTTTGTGAAATAGCTTCAGCAACTTTTAACATGGTTCCTTCTTTATTTTCCATTTGATTTTCCATAAAATCCCTCCTTATTGTTATTATATATGGATATTCAAATAATGAATTCTTAAAATAAATATTATAAAATATTAAACTTTTTAAATAAAAATATTTTAAATAAATTCATATAAACCTAAAAATAGTGAGTAGTATTATAATAATAGTTAATTATTTTAGTATTTTATTCAAATTAAAATAATAGCTATTTAATTAATGAAATTTAATTTAAATTTCAATTAAATTTTTTAAAGTTAAAAAAATAAATATAAATTTGTTGTGAATTTTAAGTAAATAATCCATTTATTTTAATTTATTCACAATTTATTCTTTTAGTTACCTTTTGTAACTATATTATTATTTGTAAGTTTTAGTATATAAATGTTTTGTTAATTTAAAAAAACGTAATAATTTTAATAATATTTTTAATATTTTTAATTTTAATATTTTTAATATTAATCTTTTTAATTTTAATATTTTTAATATTTTTAGTTTTAATAATTTAATAATTATTAATAAATAAATAGCTATGGTCATGAAATGTCTATTTAAATTGTAGTTTTATTATAATTAAATGTTTGAAATAATAGAATCAAGTAATTTATCTTTAAATTGTTCTATTGGAACTATTTGTAATTTAGAATCTTCTGGTAAGTTTTTTGATGCTAAATAATCTAATTCACTAACTACAATAAAAGATGTTTCATAAGGTAGCTTAAATTCATCAGCAAATTTTGAATATTTTTCTATATGATGTTCATATTGTCCAGATTTACATTCAACCCAATAAATAATCTCGGAATTAATTAAAAGAATAATATCGAGTTCTGATTTTTGTCCATTAGGTAATTCAATTAAAACATTATTAAAAATTTGGAAATTAAAGTCTAAATTATTATTTGAATTATAATTACATTTGATTTCTTCAACAAGTTCTTTAATACATATAGTAACATATTTTTCAAACCATAATCCAGTTAAAAAATTTTTACTATTTTCCTCAAGATTACTTTTACAATTTAAATACGGTGGATTATTATCAATATATTCAAAATCAATTAAATATGCATTTTCATATAATAATTTAGCCCATTGCATAATGGTTTTAATAGATTGTTGTGGAAAATGTTTGAATTGAACTCTAAAAGAACCATCATAGATTATACTTCCTTTAAGTTGTTTTTGGAAGAATTTGATGTCTCGATAATTATCTCCAGCAAATCTTGCTAATTGATAAGTAATATCATTAAAATCTTGACTTGGGCTAACACTGATTATTTTAACATCATGTTTTGAAAAATATTCTTTTAAGACAGCATAAGAGAAGATATAGGGAGATCTATTTTTTAATTCATCGTTAATTTTAGCACTGTCATTAATAATATTTTCAATTTCCTTTGTAGGTGTTAATTTAGTCTGATTTTCATTAAATTCAACTGTTTGTACTTTTGTTTTTACTTTATGTTTAAATTCATCCTTTGTTTTATTAATATGGTCATATTGTCTTCTATTTTCAGTATTTTGAAAATTATAATATGTATCATTATATTGGTTATTATATCTATTCTTATAATTATTATTGGTATTATTAGTATTAGCATTAGAATTAGTATTAGCATTAGAATTAGTATTATTGTAATTATATTTATTCTGTCTGTTTCGATTATTATATCCCGTGTTAGTTCTATTATTGTTTTTATTATCATGTTTATACTTGTTTTTATCATTATTTTCTAAAACAATAGCTATTCGTTTAAGATATTCTGATATTTCTTTTAAGTATTGATTTCTTTCTTTTTCATAATCTTCCTTGTTATATTCGTTGATTTCATAATCATCATTTTCATATTTCTTGTTTTCATAGTTACTTTTTTGATTATTCATTTTATCACTTTATTTGTTTTAATTTTGAGTTATTTTAATTATTTTAATTATTTTGAGTTATTTTAATTATTTTATATGATGATTCTAAAATTAATATTTTTAATGAATTTAATATAATTAATAATTTTAATAATAATAATTTTAATAATAATAATTTTAATAATAATAATTTTAATAATAATAATTTTAATAATAATAATTTTAATAATAATAATTTTAATAATAATAATTTTAAT
>JAISIT010000207.1 GCA_031261915.1 Candidatus Methanoflexus mossambicus | reverse complement strand
AATCATTAAATATGTTAAATTCATAAATTAATTAAATTAAATTAATTAAATTAAAAATCTTCCTCGTCCCAGTCTTCATCATCCATTTCACCATATTGAGATAATTCCCCTAAAGAAGTTATAATTACTGGTTTTTTATATCTATCATCATAATCTTCAATTTTCTCTACAGCTATTGTGAAAAACCAGTCATCACCAAAATCATACCAAAATTGGAATAATTGCTTTCTTCTTAAATTTAATTCGTTTAAAGTGATTTCTACAGATTTATCTTCAGGATTTTCTTCTTGTGGAACTAAACTATATGTATTAACCCCATTATAGTAATTATTATCCATATTAAAAAGATATAAGTGGTCATTATCAAAATCAAAGGATTCTAAAATAAATTCTGCAAGATCTTTTAATGTGGACTCTCCATTTATTTTTATTTGTCTAAAACTACTATTATCTGCATCTTGAATGACCATCAATTCATATACATTAGAATTTTTACTTTTAACCATGCCTTTAGTCTCCAATTATTAATTTAAGAATTTATTTAATTTTTTAATTTTTAAATAGCTATTATATTTTATGTTTTATATAATTAGTTATGAATATTAATTTATATGAGTATTGTCTATAATTGTCTTTTTTTAAAAAAAATTTGCAGACATTATTGCAGGTTCATTATACAAATATTTCGAAGGTAATAGAGAATTTATAAAAATAGTTGAGAGTAAACATGAATTTATATTTTATTAAAAATTTTCATGTGTTTTTATCATATTTGAAGGAACCTTTTGATCAAACTTTGTTCACGAAGTGAACTTAGGGAACAAAGTTCCCGTTTTCTAAAAGTTTGATTTTATTTTAGCTATGTGTTCATTAATTGTTAAGCTATTTTCATGATTAATTATAATATTTAGAATTAATAACTATTGAATTCTAATTATTACTTTATCATTTATATTTAATTTTATTAGTTATTTTCCTTAATATTTGTATCAATAATAAACATTTTTTAGTAATAATAAATATTGTATATATTATTATTATTATTATTATTATTATACAATGTTCATTTTAACTAATATCATATAAATATTTTCCTATTTTTACAATGCTGTCAACTTTGAATATTATTCTTCTTATTTTAATTATTTTAATTAATACTCCTTTTAAAATTATTATTTATTTATTTTAATACTTATTCTTGTCTCTTTTTCTTTTTTAAAATATTTTAAATATTATTTTTTAATATAAATAATGTTAAGACTTTAATTTTCTTTTTTCTTCAAATTTCTTTTCTTTTTCTTATTATTTTGTTAATTTTTCTTAATTTTCTTATTTTTTTATTTAAAACAGATAGATTTAAATATAATTAATTATATATTTTTAAATATTATTGTAATCCTTTATTTATTATTATTACTTTATTTTATGTTATTATTAAGTTTTTTATGTTGAATGTGGTTGTTTTATCTATTTATTGGAGATTTTAGAATGTTTAATTACTTTTTTAATGGGGTGCTAACATTAATTAATAATGGGCAAGATAAATATATTTTGAGTGAAAATAAATTCATTAAAAGTTATAAGATGGATTTTCAGGATTTTATTTTTTATATTATTGGAAATAGAGGAAAAACCACGGTTTTAGAGTTGTATGATTATTTTAAAGTTAAATATAAAGATATTTTGGGGCGCATTAGTATGATTCCAACTAAACAGAACTTTTCACAGCGAAGGATGTATATTGATCCAAGATTTTTTAAAGACGCTACTAATATGGCGGTAAAAGAGATGTATTTAAATGAAAAAGATTTTTTATCAAAATATAAAGGTTTTTATCAGTTGAATATTGATGGTTCGCAAGTAAAACTTCCAAACACTCTTCAAACGAGAGAAGAATTCTCTGTAGATTCATTATCTTTAAATGAAATTAAAACTCCAAAAGCAAGAATATCTGTTCTCTCTGATGCAAAAAATGAATTTATACTTGATTCAGAACTATCCGACTTATCTGTAGGCGAATCTGTCTTAGCATTCAAACATATTGAAAAAGCAGACGAAATTATAGATTTAACACAATCAATTATAGTTTTTGACAGAAATTACGCATCCGTAGAACTTATAATGCAATTATTACTTAAAAACAGCCATTTCATATTCAGATTATCCAAGAATAAATATAAAAAAGAAAGAAAACACATGAAATCTGATGACGAATGGATTGATCTTAATTTAAATAAAAGCAGAACCAAAAACATTAAAAATAACGAAATAAGACAAAAAGCAGAAGAATTAGACTCACTAAACCTTAGAATTGTTAACATCCCCCTGAAAACTGGGGAAATAGAAACATTATTAACCAATATACCCTATGAATTAGCCACACCAGAAGAATTAAAAGAATTATACGGAGAAAGATGGCAAATAGAAACAGGATATGATGTATTAAAGAATAAACTACAAATAGAAAACTTTTCAGGAAAAAAGAAAATAACAATAGAACAAGACTTCTATTCACAAATACTTATGTATAACATAGTAATAGAATACAAAACAGATTTAAATCAAAAATTATGGGAAAAAAATAAAAATAAAGACAATATATACAAATATAAAGTCAATATGAACATATTAATAGGACATCTAAAAACATTTATCTATGAACTGTTTTTAACACCCAGCAAGAAAAAACAAAAACTCATAAAAAAGGAAATAGAAAAAATAGCACAAAAAAACCTTATTAAAACTAAAAATAAACAATCACAACCCAGAAAACAAAATCCATTAGCACAAAAACATCCATACAACAATAGAAAACTTTTTTAAACTAAAAAACCTAAAATAAGTAGAATAAATTAAAAAAAATTACAAAGTTGACAGAATTGGTGAAAAAAATTGATAGGTTAAAATAAAATTAGAATTTAGAAATAGTAAACTTGAATTAATATATTATGATTTTAGATTATGTTTAATAAAAAATAAAGAAAAATAGGAATTTCATATAATAGCTAAATATAAATAAAAAATTCCTAAAATTTAAGAAATAATGAAATTATAGAAATTATTCTACGATTTCACCGAAAGCGAATTTTCTGCGTGTTGCATTGATTTTGACTTTCACTTCTTGACCTACTTCTGCACCAGGAACAAAAATAACAAATCCGTCAACTCTTGCTATTCCATCCCCGCTTTTTCCTTGGTCTTCAATTTTAAC
>JAISIT010000201.1 GCA_031261915.1 Candidatus Methanoflexus mossambicus | reverse complement strand
AATCTGATAAAGATTTAGATCTTTTAAAAACTAGCTGTGTTGGTGGTTCAACTACAGTTGCTGCTGGAAATGGTGTTAGAGTTCTTGAAGATGAGCTAAACGAAAAAGGAATAGCTATTTCTAAAGAATTTGATGAAATTGAAGAATTGCTCCAGATTCATGAAATGGATGATTCTCATATTGGCAAAGGAACTCAAAAATTTATTGAAATAGCTAATAAATTAAATTTAAATCCTATAAAAATGCCAAAATTCATAAAAGAAGAATCTTGTATTCCTTGTGGTAAATGTGCTTTTGGTTGCCCTCAAGATGCAAAATGGACATCAAAAGATTTTATTAAAATAGCTATTGAAAATGGTGCTAAACTTTTAGATAATACTGAAGTTATTGAAATAGCTACTGAGAAAGATATTGTTAAAGGAGTTTATATTTCTAATAAATCAGATAATAATAATAAAAATATTAAATTTATTGAATCTGATTTAGTTATATTGTCTGCAGGAGCTGTAAATTCAGCTATTTTACTTCAAAAATCTGGAATAAAAGAAGCAGGAAAGAAATTCTTTATGGATCCTTTTGTAACTATTGGGGGTATATTAAAAGGAATAGGATTTAACAAAGAAGTTCAAATGAATGCTCTTGTTGAATCAAAATCTCAAAATTTCATCTTAGCTCCTCATTATGCTCAAGGAATAGCTAATGAGCTTAAACTCAAACTTAAAGAACAAGAATCAGAACAAGAACTAAAAGAAGAACTAAGTGATGAGGATATTCTAAGTATAATGGTAAAAGTTCCCGATGATAGCTATGGTGAAATAGTTGATGGAAAAGTAATTAAAACAAATTCTATAAAAGATATAAAATATATAGCTGAAGGTTCAGCTGTTGCAGGATCTATTTTAGTAGAAGCAGGCGTAAATCCAAATTCTATTGTTTCTACTCATCTTAGAGGAGCTCATCCGGGTGGTACTGCAGCTATTGGGGAACTTGTAGATAATAATCTTGAAACTAAAATTAAAGGACTTTTTGTTAGTGATGCAAGTGTATTACCTCAATCTCCAGGAGCACCACCAATATTAACAATTTTAGCTTTATCAAAGAGGCTTTCAAAATACATAATAGCTAACAAATAGCTTGAATAGCTAAATTATTTAAATACATCTAATTTAGATTTCTCATTATTTCTATTTTTAGTTATAGTTATAGTTATAGTTCTATTTCTATTTCTATTATTACTAATTGTCGTTTTTTTATTTTTATTTTTATTTTAAACTTGTTTCTATTTCTTTTTTAAAATTGAGCATCAATATCTTCTGCACTAATTATTCTTTCACAATAATGACATCTTAATAATATAGGGGATGTTTTTATCAAATAAAATTTTGATTCAATAGGTTCATCAGTATTAGTAATACATTTAGGATTAGTACACTCAATAATTGACTTTAATTCTTTCATAAATCGAACTTTATCTTTAGCTACTACATTATAATCTCTTATTATATTTATTGTAGCATCTGGAGCAATTAAAGAGATCTGATCAAGCTCACTAGAATCAAGTTCACGATTTTCAATTTTCACAATATCTTTTTTCCCACCAGCTTTTGATGAAACATTCATAGCTATTGTAACATTTATATCTTCACTAGGAAGTCCTAAAATCTTTAAAACATATAATGATTTATTAGCTGTGATATGATCAATAACTGTGCCATTTTTTATGGCTTCAACTTTCATCTCAGATTCTATCATACTACTATTTATATTTAAATTTTTATTTAAAATTTTTTATTTTTAAATCTAAATGAATATGTTTTATATTTATATTTTTAATATTTTTAATTATTATTAACAGGGTGTCTGAAAAATTAAAATTTTTTTTACGGATTCTCTGTTCTTAATTTTATATAATATTCATCTAGAATATTTTAAAGTTAAAAGTACATTTTATAATTTGATTAAATTAAATTTAAGTGTCTTTTAAATCAGAAGATTTATAAATAATGGAATAAATATATTTATCTGGTGATTAATGATGATTCCATTAATTATGTGATTTTTTTTAAGAAAGTTAGAAATTTATTATAATTTGGGAAAAATTCTCGCAAAAAATTTCAACTAAGAAATTGATAGTCTCATATTAATTTCTCTAAAAAAGTGATAAATGCCTAAAAAATTTATATATTATAATTAACATAATACTATAATAGTGATTATAATGAGTATTGTAGTGGATAATCCTAATATATTAAAAAGTATTAGGAGAATAGCTAAAAGGGAAAATAAATCAGAAGATAAAGTTTTGGAAGATATAATAGAAAGAGGATTAAAGAGTACTGAACCACAAATTCCAGAACATTTAATATCTAATAAAGATACTTATAACCCTAACATGACAAAAGAAGAGTTAAACTCCTTTGTTGGGATAGCTGATGCTCCAAAAGGTTTTGATGTTGTCAAAGCTGTTGAGGATGTGGTTTCTGGGAAGCATGATTAGATGATTTTTTTAGATGCGAATTTTATAATATCTTTGCTTTTAAGAAAACATGAAAAATATCAGCGAGCCACTGAAATATGGAACGATATCATAAATGAAGAGAAAATAACTTCCAGATTAATCGTAACTGAAGTTTTAAATACTTTAAATGTTAGATTAAAACAAAATATAGAACTAAGTGAAAAAGCTTATAAATTAATATACAATAGCTCTACAGTACTATATGATACTGATTACTATGA
This sequence comes from Candidatus Methanoflexus mossambicus, assembly GCA_031261915.1. GTDB lineage: Archaea > Methanobacteriota > Methanobacteria > Methanobacteriales > Methanobacteriaceae > Methanoflexus > Methanoflexus mossambicus. The sequence goes on along the minus strand of JAISIT010000201.1, from coordinate 2,018 downwards.
CAAAGGATTAGAATATATGAAATTATATTATCCTAAGGATAGATTACCTTTTAATGATTGTGTTTACATGGCTTTAATGGAAGACTTAGAAATAAAAGAAATAGCTACATTTGACAGTCATTTTGATTTAAACAAAAACATAAAAAGAATACATTAGCTATTTTTAAAACCTTAATATTATTCATTATCTTTTTTTTATTTAAATTAAGCAATACAGAACCTCTAATTTATTTTCCATTTTTAAACAACCTATATTCTATTTTTTTTATAATACTTTGCATTTGCTTTCTAATTATTTATAAGTAATAAAAATTAAAAATATTTTTAGTAACAGATTAATTGTAGATGAAATACATTAAATAAATAGTTATAATTAATCAATGGTGTGTGTGAATTTTGGCTGAACATAATCAAATTAAATTATTTAATAATAAGAAAATAAGGACTTTATGGGATAAAGAAGAGGAGGAATGGTATTTTTCTGTTATTGATGTTGTAGGAATACTCAGTAATAGTAAAAATCCTAGAAATTATTGGAAAGTACTTAAAAAACGTTTAAAGGATGAAGGAAATGAACTGGTTACAAATTGTAACCTTTTGAAAATGCCTTCAAAAGATGGTAAAATGAGATTAACTGATGTAGCTAACACTAAACAAATATTAAGGATTATTCAATCGATACCTTCTCCTAATGCAGAACCTTTTAAGTAAAAAGAATGCATCAGACCCAAAATTACTAGATGAATAATAATATATTTATATTTTTAATATTTTTAATTATTATTATTAATATTACTAAATGGCTATTGAAATGTGTATAATTATTAGTCTTGATTATTATCATGATGTAATTATTTAAAAGTTTTCTTTGATAATTTTAAATGCTTCTTTTCCTTTGTTGGTTAGTTTATATAATCTTCCTTTTTTAGCACTTTCATCCAAAACAATCACGAAATCTCTTTTTTTCAATTCACTTAATGCTCGACTTGTTTCTCTCATTGGTATTTCTGCTGATTTTGATATATCTTTTGGAGTTTTTATTTTATCGTTTATATCAAGAATTACTTTCATCCGATATTGTCCTGCTTTCAAAAAACTTATATCTTTATAAAAATCTTCTATAATCTCCATATATATTTATAATACTATTTTATAATAAGTCTTTAAATGATAAATAGTATTTTTTAAACTTTTTTAGACAACATTTATATGCCATAATAGGTATAATATATAATAATCTAAATAATATTTGAAGATTGTTTTAATATATAAAAAAACAAGAATTCGTTTAAAATAGGGAAAGATGATTGTTCATTAGATAAAAATAATAATATAAATAATAAGGATTATTAATTATTATTTTATCAATTTAATAACTTGTTTGCCTTTGTTAGTAGTTCTATAAAGTCTTCCAACTTTAACATCTTCATTAATACATTCAACAAGTTCTTTTCCTTTTAATTCCTTTAAAGCAGTACTTACATGTTGAATTCGTATGTCTAACTCTTTTGCAATTTGTGAAGGATATCTTAAATCTTCACCAATGAATTTAAGGATATTAGATCTTACTTTTGATATTCCAACATAAGCCACAATTTTTATAATTTCGTCTTCACTCATATAGTTATAGATTTAGCATCTTTTTATAAAGATTTAAATACAAAAGAATAATAAATATATAATGATAATATTATGAAAGTATTACGATATGATAATCATGGAAAATAAATAAGGAGAATATCATGCCTAATGAAAAAATTTTTTGTACTGAATGTAGAGAAAAATTATCTAGAAAAAAATATTTTGATAGATTATTAGAGATATTTTAGTATTTCTTCACCGGTTGGTGTTAATTTATATAATCTACCTCGTTTATCATTCTCATTTAAACATATGACAATATCTTTGTCTTTAAGTTCTCCTAAGTATTTGCTTATATGTTTGGAACTTATGTCTATATTTTGGGCGATTTCTGTAGGTATTTTAATCTCATCACCAATAAAACGAAGTATATTTTC
>JAISIT010000167.1 GCA_031261915.1 Candidatus Methanoflexus mossambicus | reverse complement strand
TTTTTCTATATGTTTGATTACTTTTTCATGTACTTCTACTGGATCTTCTAAGTTTATTTTAGTTTTTTGATAATGTTTTTTTGGATTATGATGTATATGTGGATATGTTACATGGTGATTGTCTATTATAATGTTTTCGGGCATTATAATAACACTCCATTTCTTTGGCATTAAATAGACAATGTAAATATCTTTGTCATATATTGTGTATTTTTCTTGTGTTTTTCTCGAGCTCATTATATATAATTATTATTTTTTGCAATATATAAAGGTATTGTTAAAAATAGCAAAACCTAAATTATTCTATCAATACTTTGGCTATTTCCTATTATAATATTATAATTAACAACATCATAATTTAGTATTGATTAAATGATTGCTGCCTCCTCCTATTTTTTAAAAAAAATAGCTATTCAACAGAAAAATTTGGAAACTTCGATTAATTAACACGGAATTTGGAAACTTCGACTTCGTCTTCGTTTCCAGAATTTGCTCAGGACTAGCCATCCCAAATATTGACTTCCTCACTCCGTTCGCCATCAATTCAAAACAAACCCCTAGCTATTGAAAATTTTTAATTTTCATATACAATATACTAACACGGAATTGACATCGTCAGTCTTCGACCTCCTCCTCAATTCAAACCAACCCTAACTATTAAAAATCTTTAATTTTCATATACAATATATCTACAATATATAAAAAAATCTACAATATATTAATTATCAGAGAATTTGGAAACTTAGACTTTGTTTTTATTTCCAGAATTTGCTCGGGCTTCGCCCTCGTCGTCAATACAAAATAAAAACACTAATAACTATTAGGAAAATAATTAAAACTAAATTTAAAAGTAAAACTAAAAATAAAACTAATACTAAAATTATATTAAAATTAGATTTAATACTACGATTAACACTGAAAATAATAACTAATTATTAATAAAAACAATTATGTGGAATTTATTTATTATTTAATTAGTATATTTACTCCTCAATTAATAAAAAAGCTTTTGGATTAACATTTATTGAAATTAGTAAAAATTAAATTAATAAAATAAAAATAAACATTCCATCAATAAAAATTAATAATTAATATTTCCGATAATGTAATCAATACTTTTTTTTTATATTTTTAACTAATCTTTGATTTTTAATTATTCTATTCCATATCTTCAATACCAGTTAAGAGTATAAGGATAAAATTCTATTTTAATAATTAATAATTTTTAAATATTCAAAGAAATATAAATATTAAATAAAGTAAGCTATTATTTTATTAAGGTGTTATTATGAACAGGAAACAGTTAGCTATTAATTTTGCTAATTCTTTAAAACAAAAAGAAATTGAAAAAGTTATTTTATATGGTTCTGTTGCTCGTGGGGAAGATGAAAAAGATTCAGACATTGATGTTTTAATTTTAACTACAAATGATAAAGATGAATTGAAAATTAAGGATGATGTGTATACTAAAACTTTTGATACTCTTCTTGAAACAGGTAAATATCTTTCTGCTAAAATATTTTCAATTAAACACTATAATAAATATAAGCATTTTTCTTTTTTTTCAAATGTGGATAAAGATGGAATTATAATTAAATAAAGCCCTTAATGAATTTTTTAATATTATTAATAGGCGTATGAGGATTTTTATGGACGATGAACTTAATATAAAATTTAATTTAGCTTTAGAATCTCTTGATGATGCTAAATTTGGTCCTAAAAATGAAAGATTTAAATAATGTTAAAATTTGTTAAAGAGTGTGAAAGATTTTTATAAAGTTTAATATTGAAAAATAAGATATTTTAGTTAGATGAAAAAACTAGAAAAAAAAATTTAAAAGTAAAGAGTATATAACAACATAACAAATGGTTTGAAAAGGAAAGATTTTGTCATAAAAGTCTATCTTAACAAGATCATTGGATTAATTTTTATTTTCCTTTTTTTCTAGATAATATTGTTTAGCTTCATTATGTATTTCTGTAGTGGTTTTATCTTTCCATAAATCTTTTTGCCACTCTGTATAGTCAAATTCATCTCGTTTAATAATATCTATAAATCTTTCTGCATCAACCAAACCAAAATTCTTTATTAAACTTTTCATAACTTCACTTCGAAGCACAGCTTCACTTTTCATATTTTATTCTCCCATTTCTTCAATAAAAGTAATTGGGTTTACTATTTTTATCCCATCTACTTGTTTTTTGAGTAATTTGTAGTCTGTTGTTATAAAATATTCGCATTCACTATATATTGCACAAGAAATGTGTAATGCATCTTTCCTTTTTATTCCTTTAGTTTTTAATTCTTTTGTTTTATCTAAGATTTCATCTAAAGGTTCACAATAAAATGTTGCTTCATTTTCCCAATCTTGAATATTTTCTCGCCTATCGCCATAAGGATTCTCCTTATTCTCATAATCAAGAATATAAGACCAAACTAAATCATATACTCCATCATAGACCTTTTTTTGAATATGTAACTTAGCCATACTCTCTAATCTTATTTTAATCTGATTTTTATCATCAAAAGGTCTATTATAACAACAAGTATCTAAATAAATTCTCATTTTATTATGTTACTCCCATTAAATATATTAAAAATGATATGAAATTATTATAATTAGTATAAAAATATGGATATGTTTAACTAAATATTAATATTTAACCCATATTTGATTAATTATTACTAGATTCACCTTAAATATTATATGATATTTATTAAGTAATATATTTTTTCTTTTATTATATTATGGACTGTCAATTTCTTAGTTGAAATTTCATGTTTTTTATCCAATTGTTTGATCAGTGCTAGACTTGATTCATGAATCCTATTACAGTTCGGAATTTATTTTTATCTGTTTTAGGCATGATATTTCCCTCACAAAAGTTATTCGTAATATACAGTAATTCGTGGCAAAGAATATCTAATAGAAAAAACTTTAAATCTAGAATTTGGAAACTTCAATTTCGACTTCGTTTCCAGAATTTGCTCAGGTCTAGCCCTCATCATCACTTCGAAGACTAACTTCAAAGTTAGAAACAAAAATACAAAGATGAAAAAATATATCAAAAAAGTAAAAATTCAAAGAAGTTTGATAAATAACTATAAAAATTATTATTTTAAAATAAAAAGTGCTATTTATATTATAAAAATTAATAAAAATACACTATTCCAATAAACAATACTAATAATAATACTATAAAAATAAATAATGAATCATTAATATTAAAATAATATTAAAATCATATCCTATTTTTCAAAATTTTAATAAAAAAATAATAAAAAAAATAAAGAATTATTAAAATAAAATTAAAAAATAATAAAACAGGGAAAAAAATTGGCTCCTTACTAAATATGCTTGTCCACCAATACCTAATCCCCCTGAATATTAATCTCTTTTCTTTCTTCTAAACCCAATAACACTAAATAACACAGCTATTAAAGCAAGAATAACTATCGGAACCGGAACACTTGTCTTCATCATACCAGAATAACCATGATTATATTTTGTATCATTATGATCTGTACCATTCTTCTTAACAGCCACCACATCAACCTTAATATCACCTTTAACATCAACAACCGCATTTATACCTTCTGCATTATATTTAAAGGTAAATTTACCAGGCTTAAGAACCTTTAA
>JAISIT010000133.1 GCA_031261915.1 Candidatus Methanoflexus mossambicus | reverse complement strand
ATAGGTAATTTTTTTATGAGGCTTAAAATACATTTAAAATCAGATAACTCTTTATTTATACCTTTTAATTATAATCATATAGTTACATCTATGATTTATAAAAAAATTGCTGATTTGGAACTAGCTAAAGATCTTCATTCTTCTAATTCTTTTAAATTTTTCACATTTTCACAATTAAATATACCTCAAAGAAAAAGAACAAAAGAAGGTTTAATCTCAAAAAATGGAGTAATGAATTTTCAGATTTCATCTCCTAATGATTATTTAATTAAAAATCTAGTTCAAGGCTATTTAAATGATTTAGAAGTTAACTTTAAAGGACAACAGCTATTTGTTGAAAAAGTAGAGCTATTAAAAACACCTGAAATTAAGGATAAAATCAATGTTAAAACACTTTCTCCAATAATAGCTAGAACAAAAAAAGAAATTGATGGAAAATTAAAGGTATGGGATTTAAATCCTGGAGATCAGCTATTTTTCACCAACTTGAAGAAAAATTTGATTAAAAAATATGAAATATTTAACAATGCTGAAGTAAAAGAAGATTCTGTGAATATAAGCTCTGAAATGAGCTATGTTAAGAGAAAAAGGATAGCTATTAAGAAAGGAGAAATTGAAAATTATCATAGAGCTTTTATGATGGATTTAACTATTGAAGGTGACTCAAATATTCTTAAATTTGGATATGATTGTGGAATTGGTGAGAAGAATAGTATGGGATTTGGTATGATCAAATAAAAAACTTTTAACCATTGGAACACAAACACCTTCAATTCTTTGTGAAGTACAATAGAAGAACTTTAAATATTTATTAAAAAATTTAGAAATACTATTAATTATATATTATATTAGTGTCATAATTATTATATAATTATTAAAAATAGCTAATGTTAACATTAGTTATAATAAAAATTAGGTATTTACAAATTCCCTTTAAGATTACAAAGATTAATAATAATTAATTAAAAAAAATAAGGTAGGATTTTAATGGATAGAAAACAATTAGCTATTGATTTTGCAGAATCATTAAAATACCATCCTGAAAGGAACAATTCTTTTTATAGTAATGTAGATACTGAAGGTGTTGTAATTGTATAACTCAAAACACAATATGAAAACATTACCAGTTGGAACACAAACATTTTCAATCATTCGTGAAAATGACTATTTATATGTGGATAAAACAAAATATATCCTAAAAATGATAAATGATGGTAGAATAAATTTTCTCTCCCGCCCACGACGATTTGGAAAATCCTTACTTATAAGTACAATTGAAGAACTCTACAAAGGCAATGAAAAATTATTTAAAGACTTATACATTCATTCTAAATGGAATTGGGATGAAACAAATCCAGTTATAAAATTAGATTTAAGTGCTGTTAAAAATGTTAACTCTGAAGAATTAGAAGAGAGACTAATAGAAATTATCAAAAACATTGGTCAAGATTTTGGAATAGAACTTAACAGTAATTCTTCACAAGGAATGTTTGATTCATTAATTCTAGAATTACACAGGTTATTTAATAAAAGAATCGTTGTCTTAATCGATGAATATGATGCTCCATTAACTGATAGCTTAGAAAACTTAGAACTTTTCAAAAAAAATCGAGACATCTTACAAAGCTTATATTCTCTTTTAAAAACAAGAGATGAATATTTACAATTTATTTTTATAACAGGAGTTTCTAAAGTGGGTAGCACATCTATTTTTTCAAAATTAAATAGTCCAAGTGATTTAACCCTTGTAAAAGATTATGCAAACATTTGCGGTTATACTCATGAAGAAGTAGAAGAATATTTACATGAACATATTGAAGAGGTGGCAAAAAAAGAAAAAGTTTCTTATAATGACATGTTAAATAAAATCAATCAATGGTATGATGGCTATAGCTGGGATGGACAAACAAGACTCTTTAACCCATACTCAATAATGTCCATGCTTAAAGACAAAGATTTTTCAGAATACTGGTTCTCTACAGGAACAACAACATTCTTAATGAATAGAATAAAAGAAAATAATAATTTAGTCCCTATTTTAGAACCTATACTTCAATATAGAGATAATTTACTAAATTTTGATATAGGAAGTAATATAATAGCATTACTATTCCAAACAGGATATCTAACAATAAAAAGCATTGAAAAAGACTTTGATGGGGATGATGAATATTACCTATACTTCCCTAATCGAGAAGTTAAAAATGCATTTGGAAGAAATTTGTTAAATGCATATACAAATTATTCTAATGGAGAATTAGATCCTTTAAAAAAGAAAATAATGAAAGAAATTTATAGTCTTGATAGTGATGGTTTAAAAGAGTCTTTTGAGTTTTTACTTGCAAGAATCCCATATCAACTACATGTAAAAAACGAAAGCTATTATCATAGTGTAATACTTTCATGGCTACTTGCATATGGTTTTGATATAAAAGCTGAAGATCCTACATCAGATGGTAGGATAGATGCTACTTTAGAGAGAAAAGATTCTGTAGTGATTATAGAATTTAAATATTCCTGTGATAAGGGGATTAATAAATCTAAATCAGTCGATGGGTTATTAGATGATGCATTTAATCAGATTCATGAAAAAGAATATTATAAAAAGTATTATAATAAAGAGAAGATAATTTTACTTGGGGTAGCTATTTCTAATAATGAAATAGGGGTTAAATTTCAGGAATTTAGATAAATTAATTATTAAATATTAAAACAAAAAACAAAATATCTTTTTGAAAATTAATAATATTCTGAATAGATTTAGGATTTTTCAACCAAATCTATCATATAATTAACAACAAGAAAAAACAAACTGACAAATTGACAGTATAGATAATAATAGAATAATTTATTATTGTTAGTGGATATATATTAAAATATTAATTTAAATTCACAGTTGATTATAAAATCACAAATCAAAATCATAGTTGGGAATGAATTGTAAATGAAATATAGCTCAGGATTAACAAAAAAGCCTTTTTTATATTTAGAAACTAAAAAAACGGCTAAATACATATTAAGCGATTTTAAAAGGGAAGATATTATTAAAATAGCTATTGAAAAGAATATTTATCAAGTTGAAAATGAAAATAGGTCAAAAGTTATAGGAAATGCTTGTGTGTCTAGATTAAATAGTCTTCCTAGAATCATTATTGAAGATATTATAAATACAGATATTAATACTTCAAAAATTTTAGTTTTAATTGCTATTATGAAAACGGATAGGTTATTTTTTGAGTTTATGCATGAAATCTTTAGAAATAAGATTATTTTAGGAGATTTAACTTTAAATGATAAAGATTTAAATATATTCTTTGATGATAAAGCATTACAAAGTGAAACAATAGCTAATTGGGAAGAATCAACTATAAAACGTTTAAAAAAAGATTTTATTAGGCTATTAAGAAATGCAGGGGTTATTAGTGATAATACTAAATTTCATGAAATTATTGTCCCTTTAATTGATTTAAATGTTGAAAAAGATCTGATAAATAATGATTTAAGTTCTTTTTTATATGGAGTTACTGGTAAAAAGTAATTGTGGTGTTTGAATGAATATTGATGAGAAATTAAATAGGATTGAGAAAGTTATTAAATCAGAACCTTTTAGAAAAGATACTGGGCTTGGAAATGATATTCCCTACTATATTTTTGACTATGATCCTGTTCATGAAATAAAGGTAAGAAAAAATTTAGATGATTTAAAGAATAAGATTAATAATAACTCTATTTTAGACTTTCAAATTGATGAATTTGATTTATATGATATTACAATAGAAATTCTTAAGAATAAAGGATTTTTAGAAAAAGTTTTCAAATTTGAAGAAAAAAAAGGAAGAGAAAAGACTCAAATCGAAGTTAATAAACTACTTAAAATAAGTAGTGAAGATAAGAACATGATTGTAAATGAAATAGTTAAGAATACCTCTCAAAATTCAATTGTTTTTATTACGGGAGTTGGAAAAGTTTATCCTATTATTCGGTCTCATGATATATTAAATAATTTACATCATTATATCGATGAAATTCCAGTAGTCCTATTTTTTCCAGGAAAATATTCTGGACATGAATTAGAGTTATTCAATACTATAAAAGATAATAATTACTATCGTGCTTTTCCATTAATTACAGAGTAGAAAAATTTTTTAAATTAGATATTAAAATAATAGTATTATTAAACCATTAAAATTCATTTAGTTAGATAAAAGAGATTTTGGGGTAAAAATAAAATGATTATTAAAAATATGTTTGAAAAACCTATTGATAGAGATATAAAAGGTGTTATAAAAGTAGGTCAAAAATCAGATGAGAATATATTACAAGAATTAGATGAATATGTTGTTACCAATGAATTACAAAAACATTTTAGGGATTTTTTTGAAAGTTATGAAAGAGGAATAAATAATTTCACTGATGAAATGGGAGTATGGATTTCAGGGCATTTTGGAAGTGGTAAATCTCACTTTTTAAAAATTTTATCTTATATTTTAGACAATAAAGAAATAGATGGTCGTAGTGCAATCAATTTTTTTAAAGATGATGAAAAAATTAAAGATCCAATGGTTCTTGCAAATATGGAAGAAGCTACAAATGTTTCTACTGATGTTATTCTTTTTAATATAGCTTCTAAAAGTTCCGCTTCTGATAAAAATAAAGATCCAATCGTTGATGTATTTTTAAAGGTTTTCAATGAATTACAAGGTTTCAGTGGACAACATCCATTTTTAGCAGATTTTGAAAGAAATTTGACAAAAAAAGGAGATTATGATAAGTTCAAAGAGGAATTTAAAAATACTTATTCTGAGCAGTGGGAAGACTCAAGAGATGATTTTTATTTTATTCAAGATGAGGTTGTAGAAACACTAATAAATATTGGATGGAATAAAGATTCTGCTTTAAAATGGGCTGAAAATTCAGAAGAAAATTATAATATTTCCATTGAGAAATTTGCAGAATTAGTCAAGGATTATTGTGAAAGTAAAGGTAATAATCACCACATAGTATTTTTAGTTGATGAAATAGGGCAATATATTGGAGAAAACTCTCAATTGATGCTTAATTTACAAACTATTACTGAAGATTTAGGTATTCAGTGTGGAGGAAAAGCATGGGTTATTGTTACAAGTCAAGAAGCTATAGATGACATGATAAAAGTTAAAGGGCAAGATTTTTCTAAAATTCAAGGTAGATTTAAAACAAGACTGTCCCTATCTTCAGCTAATGTAGATGAAGTCATAAAAAGAAGAATTCTTGAAAAAGGAGATATAGCTACACAATCACTTGAAGCTATGTATGAAACAAAAGAAGCAATACTTAAAAATTTAATCACATTTAAGGACACAGCATTTAAAAAAATGTATGAAGATAAAGTTGAATTTAGTAATGTATATCCTTTTATACCTTATCAATTTGATTTAGTCGGAAATGTTTTAAATGCTATAAGAATACATAGTGCTTCAGGTAAACATATATCTGAAGGTGAAAGATCAATGTTAGCACTATTCCAGGAATCAGCTAAAGAAATCATGGAAAAAGAAGCAGGTAGTTTAGTTTCATTTAATATATTCTATAAAGCATTACATAAATTCATTGATTCAACTCATAGTTCTGTAATAATTAAGGCGGAAAATAATGAAAATTTAGATGATTTTGATGTTGAAGTTCTTAAAGTTCTTTTCATGATTAAATATGTAAAAGAAATTAAAGCTAACTTAGAAAATTTAACAACATTAATGGTTGATCATGTTGATATAGATAAAGCAGATTTAAATAAAAAAATAGATAAATCTTTATCTAATCTTGGAAAAGAAACCCTTATTTCAAAAAATGGGGATATTTATTCATTTTTAACCAATGAAGAACAGGATATTAATAGAGCTATAAAGAACGAAATTGTAGAAATGGGGGAAATTCAAAATTATGTTTCTGATATTATTTTTGAAGATATTTATGATCAACCTAAATACAGATATGATAATAGATATAATTTTGAGTTTAATAAAGCAGTTGATGGGAGATATAAAGGAAACAGACAATCTGCAGATATTGGATTACATGTAATAAGCTCATATTATGAGTTTTCAAATTCTTCTAAAAGCTCTCAGAGAGAATTAACTTCTCAAAATGTTGATGAAAAGGAATCTTTAGCTCTCAAAGGCATGTCTGAAATGGATAAAGAAGTTGTTGTCCGATTAAACGATGATGAAAAATTTTTAAATGAAATAAGAGAAATATTACAAATAAACAAGTACTTAAACAAACAAAGCACAGTTATTAGAGAAAGTTCAAAAACAATTATCAATAATAAAAGAGAAGAAGCTCAAGATAAAAAAGATAGAGTAAGGTTAGCTATTGAAGAATCTCTACAAAGTTCCCAGATATATATTGGGGGGAATAAGACAGAAATCAATGAAAAAAATGCCACTAGTAGAATTGATGATGGTTTAAAAAGTTTAGTAGAAAGTGTTTACTTTAAACTTTCTTATATGAAATCAAAACCAACAGAAGTAGATATAAAGAATGTTTTACTTCACAGAATGGATGATAAATTTAAAGAATCTGTTGACCAACCCGCAATCGGTGATTTAATTAATTATATAGATGTTCAAACAAAACATGAAAAACCAAGTTTGAAATCTATAATGGAGAGATATAAAAAAGCACCATATGGATTTGTTGAAGATGATATTAAATATTTAATAGCTATTTTATTTACAAATAAGTCTATTTACTTGATTAAAAATAGTCAACAAATTGATCTGAAAAAGGAACGTCCAGAAGATATATTGAAATATTTAAAAACTAGAAGTGAACAAGAAAAAATATTAATAGATAAAAAGGTAGGAATAAATCCTAATCAAATAAAAATTGTTAAAAATATTTTGAAGGAATTTTTTTCAGTACCTAACACATCAGATGATCAAGAAGATTTGAAAGATAAGTTTTTAGAAGAATTAGGTAATTATGAAGAAAAATTAGATAAAATACTAATGGAGCATGATTTTGAAAGTAGATTTCCCGGAAAAACTGTTGTTGAAGAAACAAAAGAACTTTTTAGAGAAGTTAAAAGAATAAATTCCACAAAAGAATTCTTTGATATTGTATCGAAAAATGAAGATGAATTTTTTGATTTACATGATGATTTAGAGAATATCATGCCTTTCTATTTTGAAGGAACTCAAAAAGATATATTCTTAAATGCTTGTAAAGTATTAGAAATATTTGAAGAAAATGAACTTAATTTAAGAGATGAACGTTTAATTAGATTACATGAGGATATTCAAATAATTATCTCTATGGGCAATCCTTATCAAAAAATTCCAAAACTTCCAGAATTATATGGAGAATTTGAATCTATATATAATGATATTTTGGAAAATAAAAAAGAAGAAATTAAAGAAAATATTGATAGTAATAAGAAAGAAGTTTTAGATATTTTAAATACTGAAGATTTGAAAAATGAATTTGAAAACAAAGTCAATAATGAGTTTAAATCTTTGGAAAATAAATTAGATGGAAGAACAAATATTCATGGATTAGATGAATTTATTAACTTTTCTGACGATTTAATGAATACTTTCTTTGATAAGATTAGGATTTTTAAAAAAGAATCTGGAGTAACAAGCAACGATCCTGAAATTAAAACAATCAATATAAGAAATGTTTTAAAAGAATCATCATTATCTATAAAAAATGAAGAAGATATAGATAATTTTGTTGAAAGACTTAAAGAAAACCTTAAAAAAGAATTTGAAGAATTAAAAGATGAGAAGGCTTATATTAATTTGAAATTTTAAATTAGGTAATATTTAGGTGAATTAAATGACAGTTCCTCCGTATAAAGAATTCTTCAAGGGAATTCTGCAAGTTTTATCTGATGAAAAAGAAAAGAAAGGTAAAGAAATTAATCATGAAGTTGCAGATTTATTTGAAATTTCTGAAGAAGATAGAAAAGAACTTTTGCCTAGTGGAACTCAACGTGTTATAGATAATAGGGTGGGTTGGGGAAGAACCTATTTAAAAAAAGCAGGCTTAATTGAAAGTAAAAAAAGAAGTTATTTTAATATCACTAAAGAAGGTTTAGATTTATTAAAAAAGAAAGAGAAGATTACACTAAAAACATTAGAAAATTATCATTCGTTTTGTGAGTTTCGTTTTGGTTCAACTGATGTTATCAAAAAGGAGAAAGATAAACTTGATAGAAAAATAGATTTATCACCTGAAGAGCAAATTGATATTTCATTCTCTGAAATCAATAATGAATTAGCAAGTAGTGTACTGGAGGAAGTTAAAAGACAGAGTCCAGAATTTTTTGAAAAACTAGTCATTGATTTATTGATAGAAATGGGATATGGAGGTTCAAGAAAAAATGCTGGAAGAGCGGTTGGAAAAGTGGGGGATGAAGGAATAGATGGAATTATCGATGAAGATAGATTAGGATTAGATAAAATTTATATTCAAGCAAAAAGATATGCTGAAAATTCTATTGGTAGGCCCGAACTTCAAAAATTTGTCGGTGCTTTAGGCGGTAAAGGAGCTAAAAAAGGAATATTTATAACTACTTCTAAGTTTACAGAGGATGCTAAAAGATATGTAGAAACCCAAGCTATTTCTAGCATAGTTCTTATTGATGGGATAAAGTTAAGTAAATTAATGATAGATTTCAATGTTGGAGTTTCACAAAAACAAAAATATGAAATTAAACAAATAGATTCAGATTACTTTGAGGAATATAGTTAAGGTTTAATTTAATTAAATAAAAATATTGTATATGGAAACTGTAGTAAAAAATTTCATAAAAAAAGAAACTTGAAAAAGTCGACTGCTTCTTTATATAATTCAGTATTAAAAGATTATTCTAATTTTCATGAAATGAGTATTGAAAATCTTATAAAAGAAGCTGATGTAGAAGAAGAACAAAGAATCAGGGAAAAAGATAGAACTATTCGCCGAAGATTAGAAGAATATAGAAATTATAAAATTGAAGATGGTTCTTCTAGACGAACAATAAGAAAGTATTTTGCATTAGTAAAGACTTTTTATAGGCATCATGAAATTGTAATTCCATATATACCCGAAGTTCAACTAAAAAAAGACTACCATGAAAAATATGATGACATTCCTAAAATAAATCATATTAAAACTGCTGTTGAATCAACTGATGAATTGATGGAGAAATCCATTATTCTTTTTATGTGTAGTAGTGGAACTGCAAGAAATGAAACTATAAATTTAACTGTAGGTGATTTTTTTAAGGCATGTGCGAAATATATTTCTCTTGAACTTTCTGATGAAAATGTTGAGGATATTTTAAAGGAATTAGCATTGAAAAATAATATTATTCCTCTCTTTGAGCTTGTACGGATAAAAACAGACTATCATTATTATACTTGTTGCAGTGACGAAGCTAGTGAAATGATCATAAAGTATTTAAAAACGATTAAAAGACTAAAACTAGATTCAAAACTATTTGACATTAATAGGAATAGATTCAATAAATTTTTCATGAGAATTAATAGGGATAATAATTGGGGTCAAGTTGGCTATTATGGGTTTTTCAGATCTCATGCTCTTAGGAAGTTTCATGCAACAGTTATTGAAGATAAATCTTTAGCTGATGCATTACAAGGAAGAAGAAGAGATAGTATTACTGAAAGCTATTATAAATTAAATCCAGAAAGAATTAAAGAGCGATATATCGAAGTACTTCCAAAATTAAGAATTTCACAAAAACCAGTTGAAATAAACAATGATTATTACAAGTTAAAGAAAGATAATGAAATTTTAAATGAGAGAATTAATAAGTTAGAAGAATTAATAAAAGGAATTTCAATATAAAAATAAAAATATTAATTTTATCAGGTATTATATAACTTTTCAGTTGTTTATAATTTCACCTGATAAAATAAAAATATTGTAAGTTATATCTTTTTTAGAAGATTAATTTTTTTATTTCCTAATTCAACATTTTGGAATAATTCATAATTGTGTTTTACTCCATCATCTAGGTCAATCTCTATCTGTTGATTAGCTACATGGGCGAGAACTTCGTCATATTTACGAGTTTCTTCTAGTTGTTTTTTGAGTTTTGTGTTCTCTTTTGTAGCATTTGTTTTCTCTTTGGAATTTGTGGAATTTATTATTATTTGTTCATTGTTGCTTATTGATGTTTCTAAAGCTTTTTGTAAAGGATGTAAATAATCAGTTCTTACTCTAGCAACAGTGTCTGGAGTGTATCGATGCATGTAAATTAATACTTTAAACCCATTTTCTTTTCCACTATCAAACTGCCAATAAATTGGTGTTTTTTTGTACATTTTTTTATGGTCATTGAAAAAGTCTTTTAGGAAGTATCTTCTGATTGTTTCTCTGTAAGTTTTGCCTTTGTTTCCTAAAGCATTAGCTATGAATTTCATGTTTTCTTCTAGGGTTTCTGGGGAGAACGTTACTTTAAGGAATTCTTCGAATGATTTTACAATGTCGTCTGAGAAGTATTCTGTGTCTAAAATAGGGACTATGTTATCTTTATCTGGAATAAATTTTGAGTATTTTGAAAAATTATAACTTTCACTAGCACATATGATTCCATATTCATCTAATGAGTAACGACCAAAAAGGCATCCAATGAAATATGAAATGAGATTTTTAGCTTCTTTTTCTATTGTGGGTAAATCGATTGAAATATATTTGTCTTCTATTTGCATTGGCTTTTTATCAAATTTATAAATTTCTAAAAATTCTCTATTAATTTCATTTTCATTGATTTTTTGATTATTAAACATATTTTCTTTCATATCTTTATAGTTATTATAAGATTTTTCAATATTTTCTTTTTTATATAGTAATAAGGGGTTTATACTAAAATTCCAACTTATTTCTTTATAATCCCAGTCTTTTTTACATAAATCTATATTTTTCAAAACCATTGGTTCAATGTTATTTTGAGCATAGTTCACTGGAATTCTACTTAATTCTCCTACTTCAAAAGTAATTGTAGGGGATAGTATTTTTAAAACATCAGTTATTATTTGTGAATTCAATAATCCAAGTATGTAATTTAATGAATATGATTCTTCTTTAACAAAAAGACTAGAACCTGCTTTATCAAAAATAAACCCTTTGGGATTAAATCTAAAAGAAGGTTTACCTGAAGATACATATGACCAACTAATGCTTTCTCTGAAGTAAAA
>JAISIT010000297.1 GCA_031261915.1 Candidatus Methanoflexus mossambicus | reverse complement strand
TTTAAACCCCATAGAACAACTATGGCGAAAAATGAAAAATATCCTTCACAGAAACCCCATTCCCGACATAGAATACCTAAACATAAAAGTTAATGAATTATTCTATGAACATGTAGATGAAACTACATTCTACGACAATTGGGTAGATAAATATATATTCCAAAAAATAGGTGCTTAACTATATTTTATAAATTATCCATAAAATCCTTTAATTCTCTATTAGTATTTTAAAGTATTTATATTTTTGGTAAAATTAATTTTTTACAATTATTTGTGGAAAATATTTAAAAATCTTGTATTATTATAATTTATTTTTAAAAATATTTATTTTAATAAAATTTTTATTAAAAAAAACTAAAAATAACCAGATATTTAAAAATAAAATGTTAAGTGATTTAGATAGTTTTTTGATCAAACTTTTTTTTAAAAAGTTTGTATTTAAAATAAAATTGAAAATAATAATTTATATTCTCTTGGATAAAATATTTAAATATTAAAAAATAAATTTAATATAAATAAAATATTTAATAATAACAAAGAAACATTTGGTGGCTATATGGAATGTCAGTATGATTTATTTAATAAACCTGTGGAAGTTAAAAATAATGGTAAAAAGTTTCCTACTACTCGTTATAATGGTAGTAAATTAAAATTATCTGAGTGGATAGGTTCTCAATTATCTGATTTAGAATTTAACACTTGTTTAGATGCTTTTGGAGGAACTGGGTCTATTTCATATAAACTTAAAGAAATGGATAAAAAGGTTACTTACAATGATATTTTATCTTTTAATCATTATATTGGTAAGGCATTAATTGAAAATGAAAACACGATATTAGATGATAATGATTTAAATTTTATTTTAAATGAAAATAAGAATGTAGAATATAAATCAACAATTCAAGATAATTTTAAGGACATTTATTTTACTGAAAGTGAAAATCAATGGCTTGATAAGACAATAGCTAACATTAATACTATTGATAATATTTACAAGTATTCTATTGCTTTTTTTGCATTAGCTCAAGCATGTATAATAAAAAGACCCTATAACTTATTTCATAGAAAAAACTTGTATATGCGACTTTCAAATGTTAAAAGATCATTTGGAAATAAAACAACATGGGACACTCCATTTGAAGAGCTTTTTAGAAAATTTGTAAATGAAGCAAATGAAGCAGTTTTTAGTAATTCCTATGAAAACACTGCATTAAACATGAATGCTTTTGATATAGATGATTATTTTGATTTAGTTTATATAGATACTCCTTACATATCTGAAAAAGGAACTTTTGTTGATTATTTTGGATTTTATCATTTTTTAGAAGGATTAACAATTTATGATGATTGGGAAAATCATATTGATTACAATTCTAAACATCATCGTTTAAAACCTAAAAAGAATATTTTTAATGATAAAAAACAGATACATAAAGGATTTGATGAGCTATTTAAGAAATATGAAGATAGTATCATTGTTGTATCTTATAGAAACGATGGAACTCCAACAGAAAATGAATTAAAAGAAATTTTAGAATCATATAAATCTAAAGTTTCTATTAAAAATTTCGGTCACTACAAATATGTTCTTTCAAAAAACTCTAAATCAAAGGAAATTTTATATATTGGAGAATAAAACTATTCGGTGATTAAAATGTCTAAAGAATTATTTAGGAAAAATTTATTAAGCTATTTTTCAGAGTTTAAAAAAGCAATTGCTACTGATAAAGATGAATGGACTGTAAAAGGATTCATAGATGTTTATAAAAATATTTATACAATCTCCTTAGATACTAAAGTTGTTTCAAAGATAATTGAACTCTTATTGTTTCCAATAATAGCTGAATTTGCATCTAAACATGATTATGATATTATTTTGGCTCAACATCAAAATCATTATCCTGATATTACTTTTATCAATGAAAATAATGAAAAAATTGCAGTAGATATTAAAACAACTTATGTAAAAACAGATACAATGGTTAATAAGTTTACATTAGGGACTTTTACAGGATATTTTAGAGATAGAAATAATTCAAAAAATATTACTTATCCCTACAACGATTATTCTGCTCATTATGTCTTAGGAATTATTTATCATAGAAACGAAGAGATTATTGATGAAAATAAAAAATATTCACTTGATGAATTAGAAAATATTGTTTCAGTTATTAAAAATTTTGATTTTATACTTCAAGAAAAATGGAAAATAGCATCAGATAAACCAGGAAGTGGGAATACTAAAAATATTGGATCCATTACAAATATTGAAGATTTAAAAAATGGTGATGGAACTTTTTCAAAACTGGGGGAAGAAGTATTTAATGATTATTGGTCTAATTTTTTAACTTCTGATATGGCACGAGCTATTGATTCTCCAATTCCATATAAAAATGTAAACGAATATTTAAATTGGGAAAAAAGAATAATTAAGAGTTAAACAAAAAAATAGAATATTATGGAGCTATAAATTTATAATGCTGGAGGTGTAATTATGATTTATGAAATAAACTTAAAAAATGATCTTAATAATGATTTAAGTATGAGATATTTAGCAGAAGATTTATTTGATAATCTACCGTCTACAAATAAAATAAAAATGAATTTTAAGGATATAACATTTATGAGTAGGGCTTTTGCTCAGGAATATGTTTATCAAAAAGAAAATCATGATGTTGAAATTATAGAAGAGAATATGGATGAGAATGTTCAAAAGATGTTTGAAGTTGTCTATAAATTCCGAAAATAAATTAAATTTGTTTAAAAGTTGAATAATTCTCTTAAACACTTTATTTTCATCATTTAGTTTATATTTTTTAGTTTTTAAATTGACATTTGACTTTCTTTCTGTTGAAAGCTATTACTAGTTGTGTTGTTGTTTGCTTATCAAAAGGCAAGTCATAGTTTTTATCATTTATTTGTTTGAATCCTTCTTTTATTTTTTCATCTAAACTTTCCTCTAATTTATCTTCATCATCTTCTTTTGTGTATTTACATTCAATTACAATTTTTTGATTGTCATATTGTAGTAGTGCATCTAATCTTCCTATATTTGTTTGTATTTCTCCAAGTATGTCGAATCCTAAGGTTTTAAG
>JAISIT010000272.1 GCA_031261915.1 Candidatus Methanoflexus mossambicus | reverse complement strand
ATATCAGCAGAATTATCATCAAAAGTAGAGCTATTTACAACAGAATTACTAACATGCATAAGATATATAGCACCTGCATCTCCACTAGCAGTGTTAGCAGTGAAACTAGAACCAATCACATTAACATCACTACCAGTATTATAAATAGCACCACCCATATCAGCAGAATTATCATCAAAAGTAGAGCTATTTACAACAGAATTACTAACATGCATAAGATATATAGCACCTGCATCTCCACTAGCAGTGTTAGCAGTGAAACTAGAACCATCAATATTCAAACCAAGAGCTACACTTAAATAATTACTATTCTCATCACCCTGATTCTCAATATAAATAGCACCACCACCAAGAGTACCATCTGTTGCAGTATTAGCCGTGAAACTAGAATCATCAATATTAAAATCAATAATTAAACTACCGTCTGAATACTCCCCATAATAATAATTCGTCATATAAATAGCACCACCACTACTTGCATTATTTCCAGTGAAACTAGAATCTTTAATATAGAAATCAATACATGAATCACTACTTGGATAACCATCAACTGTACCCTCAGCATATATATCAATAGCTCCACCAGTAGAACCAGTAGCAAGTGTATTATCTGTAAAATTAGAATTAATTATGGAATAGTTAAATGTACCACTATAATCCTCATAGATCATTCCATCTTCTTCTTCATAGGAAACATGGAAATAGTTTAGAGATATACTAATAGCACCACCATAAGAAATTGCAGAATTATTTATAAAATTAGAATTTTCCAAAATAAAAGAATTACTCCCCGAAATTGAAATGGCTCCTCCACTATAACCATTGATTGCAGAATTATTTATAAAATTAGAATTTTTAATTGTAACATTAGAATCCGACAGGAGATACATAGCACCACCATTATTATCTCTAGCAATATTGCCTGTGAAATTGGAATTTAAAACAATAAACCCATTACCCATATCATCACTAGTACTAGCCCATTGATCATAAATAGCACCACCATTAGAAAACGCAGAATTATTAATAAAATTAGAATTAATCACAACGAAATTACTACCTCCAGAATAAATAGCACCACCACCACCACTACCATCAGCAGAATTATTAATAAAATTAGAATTACGGACAGTGAAATTATCCCCACTAACATGAATAGCTCCACCATCATCATCATCATTACCATTTTTAAATATAATATTATTAATTGTAATACCATTTCCTTCTATTTTAAATATGCGAGAGCGACCTTCACCATCAATAGTTGCCTTGCCAAGTTCACCTTGAATAGTTAAATTCGTAAAACTACTATTTAATATTAAATTTCCATTACCTCTTCCACCTCTATAATCACTAGCTCCACCTTCACTACCAGCAAGATGAATAATAAATTCAGAATTTTGACTGTTTACTCCTTGACGAATAATAAAATTTAATGCATCAGAGATATTTTGAAAAGCATTAGTCCAATTACTTCCATCTTGACGTCCAGCTGGAAGAGTAGTAGATGAATTAACAAAAATACCAGCACCATAGTTAAGAATAGCTAAGGTTCCTGCTAAAGTATTTATACGCAATCTAGAATGTCCTTTATAATCTCCATTAACAGAAAAATTTCCATTAGCATAAGTAACGTTAAAAATAGCTATTCCTTCAAGAGCATTAACAGATCCCAATTCCATATTATTACCACGACTATCAGTAACATTAAAACTAATTTCTTGACCTGTAATGGTATTTCCCATATCATCAGTTAAGGTTGCAATTAAGCTATTTGTAAGATTTGAGCTACCCTTAAGAGTTCTATTTCCAAGATATGTAAGATTTAAAACACCCATAGTACCATTATTATAAATCATTTGCCCTGATCTAGAAGCAGTATTACCAGTCATATAATTTCTAAATAAGATCATGTAATCCTTATTAAAAATAGCTCCACCACTACGACCTGCGTTATTAGAAATAAAGCTTGAATCACTTACTACTGCATCACCACTATTATGATAAATAGCACCACCCTCATTAAGAACAGAATTACTAATAAAATTACAAGCACTCACATTTAAACTAGCACCATTATTAAAAATAGCTCCACCAGAAGAACCATTAGCACCAATAAAAGTCAGATTAATAAATGAAATATTCCCATTAGTAGTTAGATTAAAGATATTTCCCAAACCTTTACCATCAATAATAACTCCATCACGAGATTCACCTTGAATTACTAAATTTCTATTATTAAAGCTACTATTTATAGTAATATTATAATTACCAACACCAGAATATGTTCCATTTTTTAAAAAAATAATATTACGCCCATCACCATTTCCCGATATATTATTTATTGCATTTAAAATAGTGTCCGAGCTATTATTTACATTAACAGTTGCACCATTAACACCATCTAAAGATGACACCATCAAAGCAGCAATAGCTATTATGAAAAGTATAGTTAAAAACTTAAAAACATTATTATTTGTATTCTTATTCATGATTAAAATCTCCTTTAATTGTATTTATAAAATTTGAGTAGTGTAATGAAATAAATATATATTTGTAATCGTAATAGAAAATCTAATTTAATATTTGTGAATTTAAAAATTTGTAAATCTAAAATAATTTAAAGCAAAAAACAACAAAATATTTGAGAATAAAGCATAATCTGCTTAAAAAACATGTAAATAGAAACATAGCTTTCCACAACTCATATTCACCACTTGAGCCAATTATTAATAATTATATTTTCGATTATACAATTATTAATAACTAAACAATATCCAATTTATATACTGTATAATATTAATTAAATAATACTCTCTCACAACTTATATCAAATAAGAATAATTTATTCAATATAATAATATTATTTATATTTATTAATTATATATAATATAATAACATATCTCAATATTAATATATAAATGTTTAGAATTTATATATTTCAAACAAAAAATATAGCTATTATTCAATTAAAAAATAATAGAAAAAATAAATTTAGTTATGATCAAAACTAAATATAATGATCAGATAAAAGATAAAAATAATGAAACTAAAATTTACATCAAATTAATAGAAAAAAGACAAATATTAAAATAATATAAAATAAATAAAAAAACCAGTAGCTATTGTAAATAATGAGGAGAGATTAAAAAAAGATAAAGACAAAATTATCCAAATAAAAAGAAACAAAACTAAAATAATGAAGAGTTGATAACTATTCACTTTGACATATAGATGACAAGCTATTAAGAGTTTAAAATATAACAACAGCATAAGTATTTAAAGTAATAAATAATCAGCAATTTAATAATAAAAATTAAAATGGAAATAAGAGAAAAATAAGAATTTAAGATGAAATAAAGCAAAAAACTAAAAAATCTATTGTATACAAAATTTTAGAAAAAAATAATAAATAAACCAAGGAAATGAGCACGAGAACATGAATAAAATAACTAAAATATACAATAGAAAAAGTGAAAATATATAAAAATATAGATGAACTTTTAATCATAAAATCTTTCATAATTTTCATATTTTTTAAGAATTTTTATAAAATTAATATCTATATAAATTATTTAACTTCTTGTTTGAAAATTATTAAAATTTAAAAATAGAAAAATATAAAAATATAAAAATAGCTATTTTAGATATTTCCAAGAAATAAATAGATTTAATTTTTAAAAATAGAAATTAAAATTAATTTAAAATAAGAACTAAAATTAAATAAAATATAAAAACTTAAATAAACTAATTTACCATAAGTATAAACTTAATATTTTAAAAAAAAATCAAATAATAATTCATTTACTTAAATAATATATCTATTATTGATATTTAGAAAAATAAAAGATTTAAAAATTCTACTTTTAATAATTAAGATTAGAAATATAATAAAATATAAAAAATTAATCTATTTTCATCATTGGATTTTTCATAAAAATCAGACCCCTGTTATTACAATTATAATTTAAAATCATGAGGAGATTTTATATTTTTTTTATAAATTGATTAAAAATTGATTAAAAATTGATTAAAAATTAGTAAAAGTTATTTATATACTCTATTTTTGTTTAATTTTTTTATTTTCCATATCTTAAACTTTGGATTTTTGTAATGGAAAGTCCTGTATACTCGAAAAAATCAAAGAGTTCTTAACTTGAAAAATAAATTTTCAAATAAAAGATTTTAATAAAAAAATAAAAATAACAAACTTTTGGGGAATATAAAAAACTTTAAACTAAAAAACTTTAAATGACACAAACATGGCAAGTAATAATACACTATTAATTTCTCAATAAATTATTAAAATAGCATTAATATAACTTAAATAAAGTAGCTATTAGATAATTATCCTTGTTAATTAATTTTAAAAAGTTAAAACATTAAAACAAACTAAATTAGATAGTTTTAGGAAATATCATGACAAAAATTAGTGATTTCATTTTTAAAATATTAGTTTTCAAATGCTCTCTTGGATTTTATTTATATACCTTAAATTTAAACTTTTATATTGGTGTTTAAAATGCTAAATAAAAATGAAAATACAAATAAT
>JAISIT010000265.1 GCA_031261915.1 Candidatus Methanoflexus mossambicus | reverse complement strand
TAAATTTAAAAAATATTTAAAAAATATTTAAAAAATATTTAAAAAAAAATTAAAATATACATTAATAAAATACATTAATAAATAAAAATAATAAAAATTTAAATAAAAATAATAAATATATTAAATAAAAAAACAAATTAATAAATAATGAAAATTAATAAATCTTAAATACAATAAATTAGAAAAAAATTAACAAAAAAATAAAACAAGACAAAAAAAACACTAATGAACTAATGAAAAATGAACTAATGAAAAAACTAAAAATTAAATCCAGATTAAATCAAAATAAGTAAATTCAAAAATTTTAAAATAAGCCAATAATGTTTAAATTGTTAAAAACTTATTCATATTCATCGTCATCATTTTTAACTACAATTCTATAAGTCACATAATGAGCATCACGAATATCTTCATTGGATCTTTTTAAATTCAATCCAGGAGCTCGGCTTTTTCTAATAATTTTTATAATATCTCCCTCTTTGGCACCGATAAGTTGCATAACTGGATCAGAAACCAAAATTTTAGGAAGCTGTGATGGTTCGTAGTCAAGATTTTTAAAAGCTTTTTCAACTTCAGATTCAGAAAGAATAATATGTTCAGGAACTAATTCATGGTCTAAAATACTTTTATTCACAATATTCCTCCAGCAAGAAAAAAATATGTACATATTTATGTGAAATATACTAAAAATATCTAATACTCAAAAAAAGTTAATATCTAAAAAAACCATGATAAAAAGATTATAAAAAGATTATAATAAATTAAAATTATAATAATTAAAATCTATTCATATTAACATTTCTTTTGAATATATTAATTAATAGCATTATAATAAAAAAAATAGAACGGGCCCGACGGGAATTGAACCCGCGGCCGCTTGGTTAAAAGCCAAGCGCTCTGCCAGACTGAGCTACGGGCCCTGAAAAAACAAATGAAAATAATTTATATCCATATATATTAATAACATTAATTACTAATACAATAAAATTACAATAAATATTACAAATATTAGAATAAAATTATTAATACACAGATATAAACGCCCTGGCCGGGATTTGAACCCGAGTCGCGGGCTCGACAGGCCCGCATGATAGCCCCTACACCACCAGGGCAATTATTAAAATAATAATTGAATTTATGTAAAATTAAATTTATAAATAAATTTATAATTATAAAAACTAAAATTTATAAATTAAAAATATATACATAGTAATATATTTACATCATCATATATAAAGGTTTTGCTATTTATTTGAAATTATTATAATTTGATAATACTTATTAGTAGTTATTTAAAAATAATAGAATCACTTAAATAAAAAAATCTTCGAAAATTTAAGTTAAACTAAAAAATTTAAGTTAAACTATATTATAAGATAATAAATTATAAAAAAATGAAGTATAAAAAACTCATAAAAACATTATTATATAAAAACATTATCCTAAAATCTTACACACAGATTTTAAAATTTTGTCTTCGGTATATGGTTTTACTAAAAAATCCAATACTCCCAGTCTGATTGCTTCAACAACCATTGCTTCTTGTCCCATTTCAGAACAAATAATAACCTTAGCATGAGGATAATTTTTTGTTATTATACTGACTGCTTCAATTCCATTCATATTATGCATTTTTATGTCCATAATTACTAAATCGGGTTTTTCAATCGCAAACATATCAACTGCAACTTGACCATCTTCTGCTTGAACCAAATCGTAACCATTTCTACTCAATACAACTGAAAGCATCTGTCTCATAAATGGCACATCATCGACAATCAATATCTTCTTACCCATATTAAATAAATCCAGTTAATCAAAGAATTCATAACATGCATAAATTAAATGAATAAATAAATATAATTAATTACCTATATTTTCATAAACACAAAAAAACATAATATTGATAAAACATAATATTTTTACAAAAAATACGAAAATATAAATAAATCCCGCCTGCCGGACTTGAACCAGCAACATTTGGATCTACAGTCCAACGCTCTGCCAAATTGAGCTAAGGCGGGATAATGGGACCACCCGGATTTGAACCGGAGTCTCAGGCTCCCAAAGCCCAAAGGATCGACCAAGCTACCCTATGGTCCCTATTTAACCTTAATTCTTAAAAATTATATGCCTAAGTCACAATATACTTCTTTACTTGCCACAAAAAGCCCCGGACGGGAATTGAACCCGCGACCACGAGATTACAAGTCTCGCGCTCTACCAGACTGAGCCACCGAGGCAACATGAGAAGTAATCTAAACTCAAATTTTCAATATATTTTTAATATATAAACATTTTATAATATATAGTTTATAATATATTATTATATTATTATATTGTAATATGTAATATAACTAATCTAAATATCATTTTAAAAATATAATTTAAAAAATAGAAAATTCAAAGAAAAATTGTAACTAATTATATTATTTTCTTAATCACTTATAAATGTTTTCATTTTTAAAGATTTATTTTAAAAATAAAAAAATATTCCTTAAAAATTATTAAATAAATTAAATAAAATAAAAAAAAATTAAAGAAAATTAAAGAAAATTGAAAAAATTTATATTAAATTATCCACAAATAACAAGTATTTAATAGATTTAAATGTATAAAATCATATTGTATTCTCATGAACTAATTATTTAATCTTATTTAATTATAAACTATATTTTATACCATTTTAATATTAAAACTATTCACATTATTTATTAAAAACCAAAATCAATACTATAATATATCTAAATAAAAAAATAAATGATAAATATGAATAATTATAAAAATAAATTAATTTCTGAAGTTATAAGTACAGTTAAAAAGATAAAAACTGAAAATCCACTTACAATTTGTCTTACAAATGCAGTTACAATAAATGACTGTGCGAATGCGATTTTAGCAATAAATGGTTCTCCAGCAATGACTGATTATGACAAAGATATTGGTGATTTAGTTAAAATAGCTAAATCTCTTGTTATAAATCTTGGAATGTTAAATGATGATAAAATTAAAGGCATATATGAAGGTTGCACAGTAGCTAACCAGTTTAACATACCCATAGTTATAGATCCAGTAGCCGTAGGAGTTACAACAAATAGAAACGAATTGATTTTAGATTTAATAGCTAAATTTGATATTTCTGCTATTCGTGGAAATATATCCGAGATTAAATCAATAGCTAAGCTATTAAACTTAAAAGAAATTGAAAAACTTGAAATTAATACTGCTAAAGGCGTAGACGCAAGTGAAAATGACCTTGTTAATAAAAATAACTTAAAACAATATACAAAAATAGTAGAAGAACTATCAAAATATACAAATTCAGTAATCATTGCAAGTGGACCTATTGATATTATTTCCAATGGAAAAACAAGTTACGCAATTGAAAATGGTGATGAAATGGCTACTAAAATTACTGGTAGTGGTTGTATGTTAACATCCATTGTTGGAAGCTATATTGGAGTAAGTAATCCATTAACAGGAGCTATTACT
Organism: Candidatus Methanoflexus mossambicus; assembly: GCA_031261915.1. Lineage (GTDB taxonomy): Archaea > Methanobacteriota > Methanobacteria > Methanobacteriales > Methanobacteriaceae > Methanoflexus > Methanoflexus mossambicus. The sequence goes on along the minus strand of JAISIT010000265.1, from coordinate 2,353 downwards.
GGAAGTTTAATAATGGCAATAGCTGAAGAGCAAGCAAAAGAATATGTAGACAAAGATAAATCTGGAACAGGAACTTTTAGAGTTAAATTAATTGATTATTTATCATTAATGGATGATAAAACAATTAAAACATATTCCAGAATTAATAATGTCTTAAATGATTAAATTATAGAGAAATAACAAATAATATGAAATAAAAGAAAAATAAAATAACAAAAAATAACAAAAAAAAGAAATAATATGAAATAAAATGAAATAAAATGAAATAAGAGGAAATAAAATGAATAAAATGAATAAAAATTTAGATTTATCCTTGTATCTAGTTACAAATAGTGATAATAAGCCAATAGAAGATTTTTTAGCTATTGTTGAAGAATCAATTAAAGGTGGAGTCACCATTGTTCAAATTAGAGAAAAATATAAAAATAGTAGAGATTTTTACAATTTAGCTAAGAGTTTAAAGAAAATAACAGATAAATACAATGTTCCACTGATTGTAAACGATAGAATAGATATAGCAATAGCTATTGACTGTGCAGGAGTCCATTTAGGTCAAGAAGATATTCCATGTAATGTTGCAAGAAAAATGATTGGAAATGATAAGATTTTAGGAATATCTGCAAATACAATAACTGATGCAGAAGAGGCAGAAGAAAATGGAGCAGATTACATAGGTTCTGGAGCTATTTTCCCAACAAAATCAAAAGATGCCGAATGTATAACCATAAATAATTTAAAAGAAATAGTTGAAAGTGTCAATATTCCTGTTGTAGCTATTGGTGGTATTAATGAAGAAAATAGCTATTTATTAAAAGACACGAAGATAAAAGGAATAAGTGTTATTAGTTCAATTATGAATAGCAATAATCCAAAAATAGCTTCCAAAAGATTATTATCTCAATTTAAAGAATTTAATAATAGCAATTAAAAGAAAAAAAACTTATTACCCCATGTAAATCAAAATTAAACATATATAAATATTTATATCTGGAAACTAAATTTTTTACATTTAGCAATATTTTAATTATTCATTAAAATCATTATTTTTAAATTTAATTATTTATTAAATGTTAAATTTTAGAATTAAGAAGTAAAATTATTTTATTTTAAAAATTAAGATAGATTTTAGTAAATAATCGAAATTAAATATTTATAAAACTCAATTATGTGTAAATAATTACATCTTTCACTATGATACTTTTTATTTTTTATAAAAACAAGTATTTTATCAAAACTCGTTTTATTTTAAATTTTATAATCCTTTAAGTTAGTATTATATTGTTATATTAAAATAAAAATTATTTATTATTTTTTTATATAAAAATAATATCACAGATACAATTATAAAAACTTAAAAAAAATAATAAAAGAAAATAAAAGAAAATAAAAAATAAAGTTTTAAAGTTTTAATGTTCAATTTTAATAATAAGTGATTCTAAAACCCTCACAATGAAATTGTAAATATTTTTTCGGCACATTAATTGTCATTGTAGTTTTACCGTTTCCTTTAAATGTATATTGATTCATATCCCAATTAATTATTTTCCTATAATAAATTTTAACTGATTTAATTAGATATTTAGAACTTTGAGTATTGATTTTTATGTTATTATATTTAGTTATTGGAAAATATTCATGACCATCATATTTGTAATAACCTTTTTCTCTAACCATTATTTTAGCAGTTATAGCATTATATATTTTATTAGTTGCCCATGTATCCTTTTTTAATTTCACCATATTTATAGTTCCTTTTTTCCCATTTTTAGTGAAAGTTAGAGTTACTGAATGTATTTGTTGACCATATTTAGGATTTCTTAAGAGTTTAATGGATATTGAACTTTTATCTTTTGATTTAATATTAATATTCTTAATTTCTCTATCAGTAATAATATGACCATTCCTAGCAATAACAGGTAGATGGTAATTGTAATAATAAATTCTCGCACCATTAATTTTATATGTGTCTTTTTTAGAATCTTTTAACTTAAGCAAATAATCAATACCATCATAATATCTGTCGAAAGAGTATTTTTCTTCAAGAGTATAATATTTATTCTGATATGTGATATGTCTATATTCCACTCCAGCAATTATTTCTTCAGAAAATGCTGATACCATACCCATAGTAAAAATCATGATTATTGAGATTACAGTCATGATTAAAAAAGTTTTTTTAAATATTTTATTTTTCATAGCATTCAATTCATAGTTTATTTTTAAATTCAATAAATTATAGTGATTATGAAAATGTTTGATTTTTATTTATATATAATGCATAAAATTTACAATAAAGTTTTTATATAAATGTATTAATACCTAAATAATTTTTATAATCTATTCTTTTATCTTC
>JAISIT010000261.1 GCA_031261915.1 Candidatus Methanoflexus mossambicus | reverse complement strand
AATCTCTATTATTAAAATCTCTATTATTAAAATCTCTATTATTAAAATCTCTATTATTAAAATCTCTATTATTAAAATCTCTATTATTAAAATCTCTATTATTAAACTTATCATAACTTTTTAAAAAGATATTATGAATTATATTAAAATTAAAATTTGTGGATTAAAAAGAAAAGAAGATATAGATATTGTAAATAAATATAAACCAAATTATATTGGTTTTGTTTTTGCTAAAAGCCCACGACAAATTGATTTCGAAATAGCTAAAAAGTTAAAAGAAAATTTAGATAAAAAAATTAAAGTTGTTGGTGTTTTTGTTAATGAAGATATTGATTTTATTGTTAATCTTGTAAATAACAATATTATTGACATTATTCAACTTCATGGAAATGAAAATATCAATTATATTAATGATTTAAAAATTAAATTAGATAATATTAACAATAAAAATACTAATTTAAATATTCCAATTATTAAAGCTATTGAAATTAAAAATAAAGAAAGTTTATCAACTTTTATTAATAATAACATTATCAATGCCATTAATGATAATTCTTTTGATGAAAATAATATTAATAATACCAATAATATTATTACTAATAATACTAATAATACTAATAATACTACTACTAATAATAATATTAATAATAATATTATTAATAATACCAATAATATTATTACTAATAATACTAATAATACTACTACTAATAATAATATTAATAATAATATTAATAATAATATTAATAATAATATTAATAATAATATTAATAATAAATCCAATAATAATCATAATTACGATAAAGGCAATAATTTAAAGGATATAGATTATATACTTGTTGATAGTGGAAAAGGTAGTGGAAAAACATTCAATTGGGATTTTATTAAAAAAATTAAAGATATAAATAAACCAGTTTTCTTAGCTGGAGGCATAAATCTTGATAATATAGAAGAAGCTATTGAAATTAATCCTTATGCAATTGATATTAGTTCTGGTGTAGAAGAAAATGGTTTTAAAAGTGAAAAAAAGATTAAAAAAGTTATGGAAATAATTAAAAAATATAATAATAACATAACTAAATAAAAAAAGTATAACTAAATAAAAAATTATAACTAAATAAAAAATTATAAAAAAATAAAAATATTTAATAATCAATAATAAAAATAATAATAGAATAATAAAATAATAGAATAATAAAAGTAATCAATATTATAAAAAATAAATTACACATGGTGAATAAATGAAAAAAGGACGATTTGGAGATTATGGTGGGCAATATATACCTGAAACCCTTATGAATGAATTAATAAATCTTGAAGAGCAACATAATTATTATAAAGAAGATGAAGAGTTCCAAGAAGAATTAGAAATACTATTAAAAGAATATGCTGGAAGACCTTCATTATTATATTTTGCGCAGCGAATGACTAATGATTTAGGTGGAGCAAAAATTTATTTAAAAAGAGAAGACCTTAACCACACAGGATCTCATAAAATAAACAATGTTTTAGGCCAAATATTACTTGCAAAGAAAATGGGAAAAACAAGAGTAATAGCTGAAACAGGAGCAGGTCAACATGGTGTTGCAACAGCTACTGGGGCGGCATTTTTAGATATGGAATGTGAAATCTTCATGGGGGAAGAAGACATGAAAAGACAGGCCTTAAATGTCTATAGAATGGAACTTCTTGGAGCTAAAGTAAATCCTGTTAAAACTGGAACTAAAACATTAAAAGACGCTGTGAATGAAACAATGCGCGAATGGACAACAAGAGTTCATGACACTCACTATGTTTTAGGTTCTGTTATGGGTCCTCATCCATTTCCAACAATTGTTAGAGATTTTCAATCCATAATAGGTCGTGAAATTAAAGAAGAAATCATAGAACTTGAAGGACAATTACCAACAGCTATTGTTGCCTGTGTTGGTGGTGGAAGTAATGCAATTGGATCATTTTATGATTTTATAGAAAACAAAGAAGTGAAACTTATAGGTTGTGAAGCTGCAGGTAAAGGTTTAGACACACAGTATCACGCAGCTACAATTAGTAAAGGAGAAATTGGAATATTTCATGGTATGAAATCTTACTTCTGTCAAGGAAATTATGGTCAAATAGCTGAAGTTTACTCAATATCTGCTGGATTAGATTATCCTGGAATAGGTCCAGAGCATGCTTATCTTAATGACATAAAAAGAGCAGAATATGTTCCAATTACAGACAATGAAGCTGTTGAAGGTTTTGAATACCTTGCTAAAATGGAAGGGATTATTTGTGCAATTGAAAGTGCTCATGCAATAGCTCAAGTTATGAAAATAGCTCCATTAATGAAAAAAACCGATATTATTGTTGTTTGTCTTTCAGGAAGAGGAGATAAAGATGCTGAATCTATTAAAAATTATAAACAACAAGCAGAATTAGAAAAAAATAGAAAATATAATGAATTAAAAGAATATGAAGAAAATCCCGAAAATAATCCAAAGAATAATCCAATTAATTATGTAAAACTTAAAGAAACAAATAAAACTAATGATTTTGGAGGAATTTAAATGAATAATATAAACAAAAAAGAAGTAAATAAAGAAATAGAGGTAAACAATAAAAATAAAGAAAATAAAGAAAATAAAGAAAATTCAAGTAAAGAAAGTAAAGAAAGTAAAGAAAGTAAAGAAAGTAAAATTACAAATGCATTTAAAAATAATAAAGCATTTATTGGATTTTTAACAGCTGGAGATCCTTCAAAAGAAAAAACAATAGAATATATATTAACAATGGCTGAAGCAGGTGCAGACATTATAGAAATTGGAATACCATTTTCTGATCCAATAGCTGAAGGTCCTGTTATTCAAGAAGCAAATACAAGAGCATTAAAGCACAATTTACATACTGATGATGTTTTTGACATAGTTCAAAAGGTAAGAGAAACATCCGATGTTCCTTTAGCCCTCCTTACATATATCAATCCAGTATTTTATTATGGATATGAGAAATTTTTTAAAAAATGCAAAGAACTGGACATAAATGGAATAATTATTCCCGACCTACCTTATGAAGAAAAAGAAGAAATTAAAGAAGTAACTAAAAAATATGATGTTGATATTATATCATTAATAGCTCCAACTTCAAAAGATAGAGTAAAAATGATTGCAAAAGAAGCAAAAGGTTTTATTTACCTTGTTTCATCTATGGGTGTTACAGGTATGAGATCAGAGATTAACACAAACCTTAAAGAAATCATAGAAGAAATTAGAAAAGTCACAGATGTTCCTGTAGCTATTGGTTTTGGAATTAATACAGCAGAACAAGTAAGTGAAATGACAGAAATAGCTGACGGAGCTATTGTAGGAAGTGCTATTGTCAAAATAATCGAAAAACATAAAGATAATGCAAAAAAACCAATATTCGACTATGTCAAAGAAATGAAAGATGCGACTAAGCATTAATGACAATTTAGAATATATATTAAAGTAATATGTTAAAAATATGTTAAAAATATATTATATCTTTTTTTATATTTATTATCAATAAAATTAATAAAGAAATTTGTGTTTACAATTATCAATTTCTTCGCCTTTATCAATTTTTTTCTGAAATTTAACACTATCAATAAATTTTTCACTTGATACAATTCCAACAATATCCATTAAATTACTTCTTTTTCTAAAATTTAATCTAATACTCTTATCCTCATCTATAAGCCATTCAACGACATCACCAGAAATTATATTAAATCTTTTTCTAATTTCAGAGGGAATAAATATTTGATTTTTATTATCAACTTTAGTAGTTAACATAAATATCTCCAATTATATATACTATCAATATATAAAAAATAAAATATAAAAAAGAGAATAAGAAATCAAAAAATATTAAAAACAACTATTCGTCTGAAACATCCTCTAATTTAATAGTTATTGGACCTAAAATACCTTTATTAACCATGAAATTATATAATAATGCTGCAAGATAAGCTATTATAAATGTGGATATAAATGTTGTAACTACAGCACTTAATATACTAAATAAAGCAGTTAAAACATTAGTCATGTATAAACTATTAACAATAGCTATAATTAATCCAATAATAAGTGAAACAATTGAAATAGGTAATGCAATGCTTAAAGGATTAATAGAATTAATTTGAGTCCTATTTCCATGAATTTCTGATAAATCTAATTCAATGGCTCTAACTTTTAATGAGATTTGATTGTATAAAAATACAAAAATCGCAGTCAATACAAAAGTCATAGCGACAATTCCCACAAGATAAAGAGGATTTGCAAAAATCATAGAAACATAATATAATGCATATAATACAGGCATATACATTAAAAAAGCCCCTAAAGAACTTAAACTTCCAAAAATCAATGCAAAAATAGGATAAACTAAAATTAAAATAACTGCAGTGGCAATTGCACTAATAATAGCTATTTGTAAAACAGATAAATCACGAACTTTACCATTATCCAAATCAAAATTAACAGAAAACTTTCGACTAAGTAAATTAAATAAACCACCTGAAATGAAATAGCTAGCTATATCAATTATAAATGCCGTAAAAGCAAATAAAAAAGGATAAATCAAAGTATAATAATTAAATGATTTACTTATAACCGTGCTAGCTATTAATACAATGATTCCTATAATAAAACCAAAAATAGCTTGAATTGAACTTCCCATAATCGTGAAAGAAGCTAAATCCAAAGATTTCAAATTTTTAAACATAACTACACCCCAAATTAGTAAAACAAACTTTAAACAAGCCAACAATTTTTTAATATACAATTTTATATATTATCTTGAAAATAAGTTTGATTAAAAATAAAAATAAAATTATTAAAAATATTATTATTAAAAATAAAAATAAAAACACTATTATTATTAAAATTAAAAGTATTATTAAAGCTAAAATTATTATTAAATTTATTATTAAAAATAAAAATAAAAAATAAAACTATTAAATAATAAAAATAAAAAATAAAGTTATTAAATTAAAAAATTAAAAAAAATTATTTCTTAAACCAATTTTTAGAATCTTCTAAGAGTTCATTAACTATTTTTTCTGATGAACCAAGATATGTATGTGGATTCATTATCTCTTCAACATCAGCTATTGTGAAATACTTAGCAACTTCCGTATCTTCTAAAATAACATCTCCTAAATAAAGATTTTCCTTACTTGCTCGAATAGCTGACTTTCTAACAATTCCATAGGCAGTAACTTTACCCATTCCAGCTCTTGTAAGTTCTGCCATTAATCTTTCAGCCATTACAAGACCATTGGTGAAATTTAAGTTTCTTTCAATATTTTCATACTTAAATTCAAGATTAGACATTACTTTAATTGTTAAATTTAAAATATAGTCAGTTAAAATACAAGCTTCAGGGAAAATGATTCGCTCAGAAGAAGAATTGGTTAAATCTCTTTCATGCCAGAGAGGATTATTTTCATATATTCCAACCATATAAGAACGAATAACCCGTGCAACACCACAAATTCTCTCAGCAGTTATTGGATTCATTTTATGTGGCATTGTGCTACTTCCAACTTGTTTTTCAGGGTCAAAATATTCTCCAACTTCATTAATTTCAGTCCTTTGAAGATTTCTAATCTCAAGAGCTATTTTATCTAAGGTTGTAGCAATATTTGCTAAAACAGCCATGAATTCAGCATGATTATCCCTTTGTAAAACTTGATTGGTTATTTTCGCTGGTTTAAGTCCAAGAATCTCTGCAACTTCCTTATGTATATCCCATCCTATTTCTCCAAGAGCCGCGGTAGTTCCAACAGCACCGTCCATTACTCCTAAACATAAATTAGACCTTACATTTTCTAATCGCATCCATTGGCGATTTAACTCATCAGCCCAAATTCCAAATTTCATTCCATAAGTCGTTGGAATTGCATGTTGACCATGAGTTCGTCCAATACAGACATTATCAATGTTATCTCGAGCAAGATCAAGAATAATCTTTGTTAATCTTTCTATTTTTTCTTCTAAAACATCGATAGATTCATTAAATTGTAATGATTGTGAGCTATCAACTATATCATTTGAAGTTGCTCCAAAATGAACATATTCCCCTGCATCACCTTCACATTGCTCTTTTAATGCTTCAACAATTGATGCTATATCATGATTTTTTTCTCTTTCAATCTCATCTACTCTTTCAAGCTTAACAAATTCAATAGATGCTTTACTTTTAATTTCATCAGCAACATCAGATGGAATTATTCCATGAATAGCTTCTGCCTGTGCTAATGCAGATTCAACATCTAACATTTTCTGTAATTTATTCTCAGACTCCCATATACTCTTCATTTCAGGAGTTCCATATCTAAATTCAATAGGGTGGATTGCCATTATTTCTCCTTGTTTTAAACATTATAATTTATAATAAAATTACTATCCATATTACTATTAAAATTACTATTAAAATTACTATTAAAATTACTATTAAAATTAAAATTAAAATTAAAATTACTATTAAAATTACTATTAAAATTAAAATTACTATTAAAATTAAAATTAAAATTATTACTAAAATTATTACTAAAATTAAAATTAAAATTACTATTAAAATTAAAAATAAAATTATTACTAAAATTAAAATTAAATTTATTATTAAAATTAAAAATAAAATAAATACATAAATATAATATAAATTATATATATAAAATTAATCTTATAATAAATTTACGATAAATTAGATAAAAATATTAATTTATTAATAGATTGAAAAGATAAAAAGAAATTAAACAATAAATAAAAAGAAAAAATTTATAAGAAATTAATGTAATAAGTATATTATAGAAAATTTTATACTATAATTATTTCATGTAATATAAATTAATCAATATAATCAAAAATAATATAAACTATGAAATAATATAAACTATGGAATTTACCAATTAATTTATTAATATTATTAATAAATATAGATAAAAATAACATATACATAAAAATCTTAAAAATCCTAAAAATAGAAAAAATAGAGTTATATAGATGGTAAAATGGCAGAAAACATTGTTTTAGTGGGAAATAAACCAGTTATGAATTATGTCCTTGCAGTAGTTACTCAAATGAAAAATAACAATCTTGTAATTTTAAAAGCAAGAGGTAGAACTATTAATCGTGCTGTGGATGTTGCAGAGATAGTTAGAAATAAATTTATTCCAGATGCAAAGATTTCAAATATTAAAATAGCTACTGAAGAACTTGAAAACAAAGATCTTAGCCAAACAAATGTTTCAACAATTGAAATACATATTTTAAAAGAGTAATTTATAAATTAGACTAATTAAACTAAACTAATTAAACTAAACTAATTAAACTAAAAATTACCAGATAAAACAGCTTTAACTAAATTCTTTTCTTAACTTCCATATTCGTCTCAGAGATAAAAAACCAGCTTTTTTTCCCATTTTTTTATAATTTCCATAGTTATTATTAATAATTGTAATAATATTATCAATAGCTATTTTTCCTCCATTAACTAAATCTCCACTTGGTTTTCCTAAATAATTAAATTGGTCATCAAGTTCTGTGATATTTTCCAAATCAATAATTGGAATATTTAATTCTTGAGCTAAATCAACACTTCCATGTTTATAATGAAATCCTAACAATTTTAATGCTGGAATCTTTAAAACAGCTATTTCAATAGTCACTCCCATACCAGCACCGTATAAAATTCCACTTGAATGTTTCATAAGGGATAATAAATCTATATTGTTAGATAAAACCTTTATTTTAGGAGATTTTGATAGTTTCTTAACATATTCTATGTCAAATCTATAAGGGGCAATGACAACTGGTTTATCCATCTTTTCAATAGCTTCAACTAATTTAGGAATCTCATCAACCTTAATATCTCCACCTAAAAACAAAATTAAATACTCATTAAAAAGAAAATCATGTAAATAAATATCATCAACTTCTTCTCGTGTTTTTAAAGCTCCAGTATTGATAAAATCAGAAACATATACTGCCATTGGATAACCACCAATAGCTATTGGTTTTATTTTATAGTTTTTTAATAAATAGTTTTCATAAAAGTTAAAAGGAACAGTTACAATATTAGCAAAGCTTATTAGTTCAATTGGATTGTAAATATCTTGTTCAATATGTAAAATAGGTATGTTAAGGATAGTTGCAGCCATTATACTTTTTCTAACATCTCCAGCGTTGCCACAACTAATTAGAAGGTCAATTTTTTTACTTTTAAGTGCTTTAAGTGCTTTAATAGTATCTCTAAGAACTAAATAAAATAATTCAAATTTTCCTCGTTTTGCTTTACCTGCCTTTCTACCTCTACCAATATCATGAATTTCATTACAATACTCTTCCAATAACTCTTTAACTCCATCTCCATGACTTAAAGCTATTATTTCTGATTTATTCCATTTTAATTTCCCTTGATTTTCCAAGATTTTTAATCTTTTAATAACTGGAAGAAGTGTTTTTGCTGGAGCATTCTCTGCTGCAATAGCTATTCTCATTTTTAACCCTCTTTAGATTCTTTTTTATTTTTAGCTATTTTTTTAAGGTTAAAAATTGAATAAACAATTAAAATCATTGTTATTAAATAAAATAACCAAACAACTAAATCTGTTGGACCTGTTTCTATCCATATCAATGTTTGTGCTAAAATTATACCATAAAAAGCAGTAAGTATTGATATTTGAGAAAGAGATTTATATATTTTTTGAATTCCATGGGCTAATTTCAAGATTAATCCAATTATAAACATCTGCAAAGCCATAAAATATGAACCAAAATCTAAAAGAACAGGACCTAAAATAGTTGAAGTAATTGAATGATAATGATAAACAACAGTTTTTCCAACGATTGTTCTTGGATCTACGCCATTAAAAAATCCAGTTAAAGTATAATAAAAAATATTACCCTCAGTTATGGCTTGGTGATTTATTACTCTATCTAAAATATTTAAAGTAAATCCTGCCCTATATGATATAAGTTCAAAGGGTCCAATTGACCAAGTTTGCCATTCAATAGCTTTTATAGCAATATAACCAACAATTACTAAAATAGCTATTAATAAAACTGAAAAGAAAAGATAATCTTTGATTTTAAAATCTTTAACATAATATAATGTAATAAAAACACTTAATATAATTGCAATAGCTGTTGTTCTATATCCTGTTAGTGCAAATAGTATAATTCCAATTATAAACAACAGATAATTTATTTTTCTATTAAATTTAGCAAATAATGAATTTATTCCAATTATAAAAAGTATAAATGAAAATAACCATATTTTTGTAGCTGCTTTAGCTTTTAAAGCACCACTAAATAATGGAATTCCACCCAAATAAATAAAATTAACTATTTGAAGAATAATTCCTCCAATTACCATTAAAAATAAAGCTATTTCTAATTTATTATATCTATTATTTTTTTTATCATTTTTTAAAACTTTAGACTCATTTTTATTATTATAATCATCATCTTTACCATTATACTCATTATTTTTACTATTATGCTCATTATTTTTACTATCAAAACTATTATTTTCATTAAAACTATTATTTTCATTAGAATTTATATTAAATAGATTAGTTATATTAAATTTAATCTTTAAAAATTGTAAAATTAATTTAGAAACTTGTAATCCAATAATAAAAAAAAGTAAAGCTATTAAAATATAAAAATAAACATAAATAGAAGGTGGTTTAAGCAAATCAGAGAAGTATAAACAAGGAATTCCAATTGCAATATATAAAATAAATAATAAAATAAAAATATAAGGGCTAAAATAATCTATATTTTTAAAATATTGTTTAAAATCATTAAATTTCAATGAAATACCTCTTAAATAATTAATACATGTTTATTATTCTATTTTTAATTAATAATTAATCAACTATAAAAACCATTAACATTAAAAATATAATTAATATTAAAAATATACACAAGAATATTAAAAATATAATTAACATTGAAGATTATATTAAAATTATATTAAAATTATATTAAAATAAAATATATTAAAATAAAAAGATAATAAATAAATTATACGAAAATAAAATGATATATAATAATATAATAAATACATTTATATTTTCAATTAGAATATATAATAATTTTATATTTTAATATATTATAAACATTTTCATATACTTTTTCATTATAAAAAATTTAAAAATATTATAAACAAAACATATACACAAAACCTAAAAAACCATTAAAAATAAAAATATATTTAATAGATGAGAAACAGATGCATATCTATTTAACAGATAGCAGATAAATATATAAAATATAGATGATTAAAATTTAATATTTATTTGGTATTTAATATTTATTTGATGTTTAATATGTATTATGGATTTAGATATTTATCTGATATTTATTCTATATTTAATAGTTATTCTATATTTAATAGTTATATTATTGATTAAAATAAAGATATATGTTATAAATTATTTTAGGAGTGTTTTTAATGAGTGAAGAATTAATTAAAAAATGTGAAGTAGGAGACTTTAACTTTGATAATGATTTAAAAACTAATTGTTCCGTGGTTTTAACGGAAGTAGAAAAACATAAAGACACTTTAAATATCTCTGAAGAAGAAGCTGCTGATTACCTTAATATGGTTCAAAACTTAAAAGCAAAAGATGTTTCCAAAGTATTAGCATTAGCACTTAAAATTAGAGAAAGTGGAGATATTAAAGATCCTGAACTTAAAACTCAAGCAAGTAGATTAATTAGAGCTATTGAAGCAAGTTAATTTAAAAACAAAGAATAATTCATAATTAGATTCATAAATTAAAATACCATTTGATTTAGGAAGAATAATATTCCTTTAATCAATTTTAATAATGAATTTAATTTTATTTTTAATTATAAAAATAATTAACATATAAATTATAATAAATAGTTATATTAAAATTTTCCTAAATTTTTCCTAAAAGTATAAACAAAAATTGTTTTTAAAATTTTTAAAAAGCTATTATAAAAAGCTTTAATTTGATAAGATTTGAATATATTTCAAAATGTATTAATAGTTTAAATAATAAATAGATAAACAAAACATGATTAAATATATTATTAAATAAATTATTATTAAATAAATTATTTTAAATAAATATATTTAAATAAATTATTTATTAAACTAACTCTTAATAATATTAATAATATTAATAATATCTCATGATTAAATTTTACATGGTTTTACTATAATAAAAAAATATAACAAAATATTGATATAAATGATAAATTAATTAGAAAAAATTAAAATAACTGGTTATTATGGGAAAATTTAATTTTATTAAAAGTGATATAGAAGATGTATTCATCATAGAACCAACATGCTTTGGAGATGAACGTGGCTACTTTATGGAAACTTATCAACAAGAAGAATTTGCTAAAGTGGGAATTAATTTAGACTTTGTTCAAGACAATCAATCAAAATCTCATAAAGGTGTCTTACGTGGACTTCATTTCCAATATACTCAACCACAAGGAAAATTAGTTCGAGTCATCAAAGGTGAAGTTTTTGATGTTGCTGTAGATTTAAGGAAAAACTCAGATACATACTGTAAATATGAAGGAGTTATTTTATCTGATGAAAATAAAAAAATGTTCTATATTCCTCCTGGTTTTGCTCATGGATTTTTAGTTCTCTCCGATGAAGCAGAATTTACATATAAATGCACTGATTTTTATAATGCTGATGATGAAGGTGGAATTATATATAATGATAAGGAAATAGCTATTGAATGGCCAAAAATTGATTGTGAAATAATTATTTCAGATAAAGATAAAAATTATAAATCTTTAAGTGAAACTCCAACTAATTTTTAATTTACTTTTTTAATTTACTTTATACTTACTTAATTCAATACAATAAATAATATACTTACTTAATTTAATACAATAAATAATATACTTACCTAATTCCATACAATAATTATTATTTTTATTTATTAATTCATTTACTACTTTTATTTATTATCAATAATATTAATTCTATTTAAATTAATGTTTAATTTACTATTTTTATTTATTATTATTAAATTCCTGGTGATTTTATGAAAATTTTAGTAACTGGTGGAGCAGGATTTATTGGAAGCAATTTCATTCATTATATTTTAAATAAATATCCTAACTATGAAATTATAAATCTTGACTTATTAACATATTGTGGAAATCTTGAAAATCTTAAAGCTATTGAAAATAATGAAAATTATACATTCATTAAAGGAGATATTAGTGACGAGAAAATTGTTGATGAAATCGTGTCAAATAATATTGATTATATCATAAATTTTGCTGCTGAAAGTCATGTTGACAGAAGTATTGAAAATCCAAAAATATTTTTAGAATCCAACATAATTGGAACTCAGAATTTAATTGAAACAGGTCTAAAATATGATATAAATAAATTTCTTCAAATATCTACCGATGAAGTATATGGTAGCTTAGGTTTGGAAGGATATTTTACTGAAAAAACACCATTAGCTCCAAATAGCCCTTATTCTGCAAGTAAAGCAGGAGCAGATTTACTTGTTCGATCATATCATGAAACATTTAACATTCCAATTAATATAACTCGTTGTTCTAATAATTACGGTCCATATCAATTTCCAGAAAAATTAATTCCATTAATGATAAATAATGCATTAAATAATAAAAAATTACCTGTTTATGGGGATGGATTAAATATTAGAGACTGGTTACATGTTTATGACCATTGTAATGCCATTGATAAAGTTTTACATAAAGGTAAGGACGGTGAAGCATATAATATTGGAGGTAACAATGAAAAAACCAATATTGAAATTGTTAAAATAATTTTAGATTATCTTGATAAAGATGAATCATTAATTACTTATGTTAAAGATAGATTAGGTCATGATCGTCGTTATGCTATTGATTCAAGTAAAATACAAAAAGAATTAGGATGGAAACCTAAATATACATTTGAAACAGGAATAAAAGAAACCATAGCATGGTATCTTGATAATTCTAAATGGTTAGATAATATAGTAAATGGAGAATACTGTAATTATTACAAAAAAATGTATAAAGTTTAATAATTTAGTATTTTTAATTATTTCTTTTTATAGATTATACAAGGTTTTAATATTATTTTAACTCATTTAACTTAATTCAACTTATTTTTACTTATTTCAACTTATTTTTACTTATTTTAACTAATGAAAACCCCAATACTATCAACTTAAGAACTTATATTAATTATTTTTATAGTTATAAAATTTTTTCTAAAAATAACAGAAGTGGCAATGCTTAGATATTTAGTTTTTGAATTGACATTTGACTTTTTTTCTATTAAAAGCTATTACTAATTGAGTTGTTGTTTCGGGATTAAATGGTAGGTCGTAGTTTTTATCATTTATTTGCTTGAAGCCCTCTTTAATTTTCTCATCTAAACATTTATCTAATTTATTCTCATCATCTTCTTTTGTGTATTTACACTCAATTACAATATTTTGGTTGTTATATTGTAATAATGCATCTAATCGTCCGATATTAGTTTGTATCTCTCCAATAATATTGAATCCTAAGGTTTTGAGCCATAACAAAAATATACTGTTGTAGTAATCTTCGTGCTTTATGTGTATGTCATAGGGTATTTGTGATAGGACTTTTTCTATGCTCCTATTTAATCCTTGAGTGTCTTTGTTTTGGAATTGCTCTAAAACAGTCTTTGCTGTTTTTTTAACAGCCATATAGGTCATTTGTGAGTAGATATTTAGTAAGTTGTTTAGTAATGATTTTTTTACTTCTTGATTTGGAACTTCCAGGGTGTATTCTCTTTGGAATGAATCATCAATTTCTATGTTTGTTATTGTTAAATATCCTGTTTGGAATAGTAATGGTAATTGTTTTATTTCTAAGGGTTCAAATTCATCAAATTCACTTTTATCAACTTTTATTGGTTTTAAAATTGGTTCAAGGTTATTTTTTTCTTTTAATAAATCTATTAAAAATCTAGGTGTTCCTGTGGTAAACCAGTTATTAGAAAAGTCATGATCAAATAGTAGCAATAAGGTCGAATATGGATTATATATCTTTATTTTTCCATCCCAGCTATATCCATTATACCATAGTTGTATTAAGCTCATAATTTTATTATAATTAGAATTAAAGCTATTTGCAAGTTCTTGTATATGTTCATGGAAATGATATTCTAAATCCTCTTGTGTGTATCCACAAATAGCAGAATATTTTGAATTTAATGTTAAATCTGTTAAGTTATTTAATTTAGAGAATATTGATGTTTTAGGGAATTTAGAAACTCCAGTTATAAATATAAAATGAATATACTCATCCATACCTTTCATTACTTCATAAAATTTACTAAGTATTTTTCTATTTGCATCAGCAATATCAGGATCACTTAAGTTATCAGTTATTGCTTTATCATATTCATCAATCAAAATAACAAGCTTTTTTCCTGTTTTTTTAGCTATTTTCTTAATTAAATCTTCAAATCTATCAGGTAATAATTTATTGTCCATTATTTTAACTTGATAGTCTTCTGCAGTATTATTTAAGAAAATATTAATTGACTGTGTTAAAATTTCTGGAGAATCTTTTGATCTAGTTCCAAAATCTAAATGAATAACTGGATAAGTTTCATCCCAATTCCATTTATCATAGATATATAACCCTTCAAATAATTTTTTATTTCCTTTAAACAGCTGCTTAAGCGTGCTTACAAGTAATGATTTACCAAATCGTCGTGGACGAGATAAAAAATATTTTTCTCCTGGTGCAAACATTTTATAAATGTATTCTGTTTTATCTACATAAATATAATCATTTTCACGAATATTTATAAAATCTGCCATTCCTTTAGGCAATTTTTTCATTTAATACCTCAAGTTTTTTTATAATATAATTAGATCTATTTAAGTTATATTTGTTAGTATAATTGATTAAAAATCTAGTTATTTTAGTTATTAGTTTTGGAAAAAAATTTTGTAAGTAATATCTATTTTTAAAGTTAATATACTCTATTAAATTAATTAATAATATTATTAAAATTAATATTTTAAATATTTAAATATATTTACCTTTTATTTTTAAAAATAAACTTATTAAACTTATAATTGATAAAAATAAAACTTTTTACTTAAAAAATAATAATAACAATCTTTCAGCCAATGACTATAAATAAAATTATTCTCTAAAAAATATAATAATTATTAATATATTTAATTGTTTTAATAAATAAATATTTCGTTATAAGAATATATAATTATTAAAAATTTTGAAATCCATAGGTTAAAGATAAATAAAAATAATATCATGAGATTAAGGCAAAACTCTTAAAATCGTTATATTTATATATAAAGAAATATATATTATTATATATAGATATATTAAGTTTTTAGGTGTTTTTTTATGAATTTAATAAAAAGTAATGAA
>JAISIT010000195.1 GCA_031261915.1 Candidatus Methanoflexus mossambicus | reverse complement strand
AATTAACATTATCAACAATATAATGTGTTTCTTCAAGATTTGGAATGGAATTTAAAGTTTTAGAAAACTCTTCAAGGATTTTTTCTGCATCTTTTTCAATTTTCATTTAAAATCTCCACGTAATATTACAAATAATAAAATTACAATATATTTATCTAATACTATATTTATCTAATACTATATTTATTTAATGTATATTTATCTAATGTTATTATTTAATTTATCTATTTAACTATTTATTATATATTTTATTATATTGTTTAATATTGCACTAATTAAACAATCTTTATATTATTTTATATTACTATTCATTTTTATTACTATTCTTTATTATTAGCATTATTGCTAATACTAATATTAACATTAGCATTTACTTTTATTATTATTACTATTACTATTATTATTACTACTACTATTATAACAATTATAAAAAACTACTACTTATTGTATTGGCAATTTAATTTTTACTATTTAAATGTAATATTTTTGTGCATGAAATCTTCTTTAAAATCCACAGTTAATTCATCTAAAATTAGATATAATTTTTTTTTAAATAAATATATAAACAATAAATAATATAAATGTTCAACAAGCATATAAATGCAAATTAGAATTTTATGCAATTAAATGCTTAGTGAGCATACAAATGCAAATTGGAATTTTTATATTATTAAAATGTTAATGAATCTATAAATTTTATTCATGTTGAATATAAAAACAATATGGTATATTAAATAGTATTAAAAGTAATAAATAAATTAAAATTTATTAATGGAGAAGATTATATGAGAAAAGAATTATATTCACTTCCATGGGGGACAGATAATTATCTAACTGATGAACAATTTTATAATCGTGTTGATGAGCTAACATTTATTTCTAATTTATTAAAATCTACAGAAACAACTTCACCACCTACAATTATGATTCCAGGTTTTAGGGGTGTAGGAAAAACAGTTTTATTAAAAAAAATCCAAAAATATTTAAATAACGATTATTTAATATGTTATTTAGATTTATCATTGTCTTATTTTTATCAAATTCGAAATTTAAATGAAATAAATCTAATGCAGTTTTTTTACATGTCATGGATTGAAGCATGCGAAAAAAAAGGATTTAATATGAGTTTAGATAAAATAAAAAAATTTTTTAAAACAAATAAATTTAAACTTAAACAAATTGAAAATTTTGGAGAATATCCTGTTCCTATCCCAGAAAAAGAAATAGATAATACTGAACTTATGAAATTTGTTTTAAATTTGCCTCAAAAAATTTATGAAAATCATAAAAATGATATTAAAGGAGTAATAATGATTATTGACGAATTTCAAGCATTAAAAGATTTAGGTGATGGTTTAAATGGATTTTTATGGTTATTTAGGTCAATTATTCAAAGTCAAAAAAATGTTGCCTATGTTTTTTCTGGGTCATTAAATTCAAAAGACGAAATTATAGATAAAATGGCAAGTAAAAATGGTGCTTTTGGAGGGAGAATGTTAACTATAGAAATTCATCCTTTTTCAAAAGACACTACTGAAAATTATTTAAATGAAAAAGTTCCAGAATTGCTTTTTGATAAAGAGGGATTTGAAAGATTTTATTCTTGCACTCAGGGAATTCCCCATTATATTAATACATTTGCAAATATATTGCCAAAAAATATAGTATTAAATAAAAATGATATTCAAAATGAATTTAAAAATATATTACCTATTTTAGCAGACCATTTAAGACAACAATGGGCAGTATTAGATTTAACCCAACAATTTATTTTAACTACATTAATAAATAATCCTTTAAAAAGAAAAAATATTGGAGAAAAAATAGCTATGTCTCCAAATTCTCTTAGTAGGCCACTTAGAAAACTTTTAAATGCAGGATTAATAGAAAATAATAATGGAGAATACAGTATTTCTGATCATATACTGAAAGCTTGGTTAAATCAAGAATATGAAAAATATGGTATTTTTCCATTTAGACTATGATTTAATTATTTATTGAATCAGGGTGTCTGATTTTCATGAAAATTCCAAAGATGGAAACAGGTTAATTTCATATAAATATCGTGTTAATGAACTTAGCTATTAAAAGTACGCATTTTAAATCTTTTAATTTTCTAAATATGATTAATAAATAGATTATTAACTAAATAAAAGATTAATCAACTCTTTAAAAAATATCAATTTTATAACTAATATTAGATTATCTTATTTAAGTTTTTATAATTTATTCACTTTAAATTTTAATTTAGACTAATTATAATTATATTAAGAAATAATATTAAAAATAAATAAAACAATAATTTTAAAATTAATGAAAAATTTAAAATAAAAAATAAATCTAATAATAAATCCAATAATAAGTCTAATTCTAATAATAATATTAGTATTATTAATAATTCTAATAATAATTTTAATAATAATAATTAATAATAATGATTTTAAGTATAATACAACTACCAATGCAATTAAACCAATGCAATTAAATAATAATTAAATAAATACACAAATAATATTAATTTTTAGATTTTAATAATTTAATTTCTTTTTCTAATTCTTTTTGTTTTGAAAGAATAGAGTTTAATGTTTCATTAATTGGATCTGGTAAATCTTGATG
>JAISIT010000178.1 GCA_031261915.1 Candidatus Methanoflexus mossambicus | reverse complement strand
ATAAATATATTATAATTATCAAATATTATTATTATTAAATATTACTATTATATTACTATTAAACTATTAACTTAAATTAATTAATATTATTTTAATAATTAAATTTACTTATAAATTTAAAAAAAAATTTTAAAAAAAAAAATAAATTTAAAAAAAATGAATAATATATTGTATTATATATTTATAATTTAATAATATAAATATTTATAACTATTGTTATATTTATTATTAACTCATATAAACATAAATATTAAGTCATTCAATATATTTTAAATAATTTAACTGACATCATATTACATAAATTTAATATTTTAAATAATTTAAATAACCCAAGCTAAATAATCTAAATAAATTAAATAAACTAAATACAAATTAAAAAAAGTATTAATAAAAAGATAGATTATTTAATGAGATAATAGGAAATAATATGGATAAAGAAAAAAAAGATAATAAAAATAACTTATCAAATCAAATTCTAAATAATATTAAAGCATCTAAAGATTTAGGACTACTTAGATGTGTTCAATGTGGAATGTGCACTTCAATGTGTCCTGCTGCAAAACATTCAAAATATAATCCACGATTAATGGTAGAAAAAGTCCTTGAAAATGATGAAAATATAATCAAAGATGAAAATATTTGGAATTGCTTCTATTGTTATACCTGTCATAGCATTTGTGGAGTTGGTAACAGTCCTTGTGAGATAAATCAAATATTAAGACAAATAGCTATTGATAAAAAGCAAGAAGATAAATTTGTAAACTCATTATCAAGTTACGGAGATAGTTTCATGGAAATTGGAATTGGAGGGATGCCTAAATCATTTTTTATGCAATTACATGAAGATATAGATGGTTGGTTAGATTTAAAGAGTGAATTAGAGGATATTAGAGAAAATTTAGATTTAGGTCCAGTAAAAATGGATGAAAATTCGATTAAAGAAGTTAGAAAATTATTAAAACATATAAACTTTGAAAAAAGATTAGAAAAACTTAAATCCCAAGAAAATAAACTAAAAACCAATAATTCAGAAGTCAAAAAATCAAAAAAAGGAGAAACACAATGAAAAACCTAATCAAAAAAATACCAGATAAAAGAATTCTACTTTTTAAAAGCTGTTTAATTAGCACAGAATATCCTGGAGTTGAATCATCTACAAAGTTTGTTTTTGATAAATTAGACATAGAATACATTATAGACCATAGCCAATCGTGTTGCACAGGATTAGGTCATTACAGTGATATTTTTGATATGTTTTCAACAACACTAATAGCTGCAAGGAATTTTGACATAGCCATTAAAGATAATCACCCAAATATTGCAACAATGTGTGCTACATGCTATGCAATCAATAAAAAAGCTGCAAAACTTTTAAATAATGATAATAAAATTAGAAACGAAGTTAATAACATTTTTAAAGAAACAGATACTGATAGAAATTATATTAAAGATTCAATATCCTCAAAAAATAATATCTTTCATGTAGTGGAAATAATTTATTCAAAAAAAGATAAATTAAAAGAATTAATTGAAAATAACACTAAAGAAAATAATAATAGCAATAATAATAGCAATAATAATAGCAATAATAATAGCAATAATAATAGCAATAATAATAGCAATAATAATAGCAACAACCTTAATTTAAAAAAATTGCAAGAATGTAAAATAGCTTCTCACCATGCTTGTCATTACTGTAAAGTCCACTACGAAGACACAATCGGAGGAATTAGAAATCCAAGAATCCTTGATGAAATTTTAGAGTCCTGTGGAATAGAATCAGTGCCATGGTTTAATGAAAAAAGAACAACCTGTGGAGCAGGATTTAGACAAAGATTTGTAAATAAAGATCTTTCAATGAAAGTTACAGAAGAGAAATTAAAAGCCATTAAAGATGAAAATGTTGATATTTTAGTCCATATGTGTCCAAATTGCCACATGCAACTGGATAGATACCAACCATACATTTCAAATCAAAATGCAGAGGATTTTAATATTATAAACCTTAATATCGTTCAATTAATAGCTATTTTACTTGGAGCAGACTTAGAAAAAGTTGTTGGAATTCAAACTCATACTATAAAAGTAAATATTGAAAAATTAATACAATAAACTATTTATTATCAAAATTAAAACCAATATCAATATTAAAAATATTAAAAATATTAAAAATATAGAAAATCAAAGATTTTCTAATTTAACTTCATCAAGTATTAAAAATATTAAAAATGTGAGAAAATGAAAAATAAAGATGAAAACAATGAAAAATTAAAAATTGGAGTGTTTATATGCAAATGTGGGGGAAACATATCTGATAAAGTTGACATAGATTATGTTAAATCATCCATTGAAGCAGACGAGATATTTGTTTTTGAAAATCTCTGTTCAGTTAATGGAAAAAAAGTAATAATGGATGAAATCATTAACAATGGATTAGATAGAGTTGTTATTGCTTCTTGTTCTCCAATATCTCATGAAAAGATATTTCACAATTATGTTAAACCATTGAATCCATATTTAATGGATATGGCGAATTTAAGAGAACAATGTTCTTGGATTCATAATCAAAAGGATGCTACAGACAAGGCAGTAACATTAATAAATGCATCAATAGAAAAACTTAAAAAATCCCATCCAGTAAACCCAATAGTTTGCCAGACCCCAGAAAGTGTAGCTATTATTGGAGGGGGAGTTTCTGGAATAACAGCAGCAATTTCCACATCAAAAGGAGGGATTAAAAGCTATTTAATTGAACAAGACCCTACCATTGGAGGAAATATGGTTAAAATTGGAAAAGTTTTCTCTCCAGTTAAAATAGCTGAAGAATGTAGTTTATGTTTACTTAATCCACTTATAAATGAAGTAGCATGGAATGAAAATATAGAAATTATTCCAAATAGCCAAATAATAAGTGGAACAAGGCAAAATGGAACTTTTTCACTTCTCATAAAACAAAAACCTCGATATGTGGATATTGATAAATGTATATCTTGTGGCAAATGTAATGAAATATGTCCAGTTGAAGTTTTAGATGAATTTAATGAGAATTTACAAATGCGAAAAGCTATTTACAAACCATTTTCTCAAAGTTTTCCAGATGCATATATTATTGACAAAGAAAACTGCAGTGAATGTAGAGGATGTGAGAAAGTATGTAATATGGGAGCTATTAACTTAAATGAAGAAGAAGAAATTAGATCAATAAATGTAGGTTCCATAATACTTGCAACAGGTCATAAAATCTTCAATCCAGACCTTCGACCTGAATATGGTTATAGTAGATATGAAGATGTAATAACTCAAAAAGAATTAGCTCGTATTTTAGGAGTTAATGGCCCAACAAGTGGAGAATTAAAAAAATTAAGTGATGGAGAAACACCTGAACGAATTGTAATGATTCAATGCGTTGGTTCTCGTGATGAAAAAGAAAATGGACATAAATATTGTTCTAAAGTCTGCTGTATGGTTGCTTTAAAAAATGCTAATTTAATCAAGGCAAAATATCCAGATACCGATGTTATTATATGTTACACCGATATGAGAACTCCAGGAATGTATGAAAAATACTTTAAACACTGCCAAGACAATGGTGTTCGATTAATCAGAGGCAGACCTGGAGAAGTTGTTAAAAATTCCAATGGAAAACTATCAGTTAAAGTAGAAGATACATTATTAAAACAATTTAATGAATTAGAAACTGATATGGTTGTTTTATCCTTAGCTATTGAACCATCAAAAGGAACAATTGAAATGGCTAAACTATTAGACATTGGATTAACAGAAGATTACTTTATAAAAGAATCTCACCCAAAAATCCGACCTGTAGCCACAGATTTAAATGGTGCATTTGTTTGTGGAACTGCACAAGGACCAAAAGATATTACTGAAAGTATTATGCAATCTAATGCTGCTGCAGCAAAGGTTTTTGAATTAAAAAATAATGGAATAGAACTTGAACCATTTATAGCTGAAATTGACCATGAAAAATGTGATAAATGTAAAGATTGTATTCCAATATGTAAACATAAATCAATACAATTAATTGATAACGAAATAATAGTTGATCCAATGAGTTGTTCTGGTTGTGGAGAATGTTTAACTATATGTAACGAAGGAGCTATTTCAATTCAAGGCAATATCAATGAAAAAATCTATGGAACAATAGATGGAATATTAAAAGACAAAAGAAAAGATGAAAGAAGAATTATAGTATTTTTAGATCAGGTAGGATACACTGCAGCAGACAACATTGGAATAAATAAAAAAACCTATCCAAAATCAATTCATATAATTAAAGTTCACTCCATAAACCGTGTAACACCAGACCATATAATATATGCTCTTAAAAATGGTGCAGATGGAATATTTATAGGGGAATATCCTGGAGATTTAATGTATGAAAAAGTTGAAAACAAAATCAATAATCTAAAAGAATACTTAAAAGAAAAGAATATAAACCCAGAAAGAATTCAATTTTCAAAGGT
>JAISIT010000148.1 GCA_031261915.1 Candidatus Methanoflexus mossambicus | reverse complement strand
TACTAATTAATATTATTACTATTATACTAATTAATATTATTACTATTATACTAATTAATATTATTACTATTATACTAATTAATATTATTACTATTATATTATTATACTATTATTATTATACTAATTACCATTATTACTATTATTACCATTATTATTACTATTAATTAATATTACTATTATTATATTATCCTCAATATTACTATCATCAATATTATTATTAAATGACATTAATAATAATCCATCAATAAAAGAACTTATAAAGAAGTTTAACAATAAAACAATTGATTAAAGGAGAGAGGGATTAAAATTAAAATAGCAATAAACGACAAAACCATAGCAGAATTAGAAAAAAGAAATATGCAAAAAAATATGGAAAATATTAAAAATAAATTAAAAATAAAAAATTGGTGGAGTGAAAAATTTATTGAATTACTTACTCCAGAATTAATTGAAAATTTTTTGGCTGGATGTGATTTATTTTCTAATCAAAAGGATAAAAATTATAAAATTAAAGATAATACTATTTTAGATAAAACATTTGATAGATCATTTTTTGGAGAGTTTCAAGACCCAACATTAGAATTTAATAAATTTAATGATGATGAAAATAAAATAATTAAAACATTACTTTTAAATAATATTTCATATCTTGCAAATTTAGAAAATAATAATTTTTCTAAAGAGTTTTATAATAATCTAAAAGAAAATAATATTGAAATTTTACCTAAATCAATTGAAGAAATAAAATTTTTAGGAAATAATCAAAATAAAAATAGTATTAATAATACTAATACTAATACTAATAGTAATACTAATAGTAATACTAATAGTAATACTAATACTAATAGTAATAGTAATACTAATAATAGTAATACTAATAATACTAATGATTATTCTAATGAAAATATGGCATTATTTTCATTTTTTATTAAAAAAATTGATAAAAATCCAATGTTATTATTTGAAATACAAGGATTTGATCTTGAAGAGATTATTGGAATTAATGAAAATCAATTAAATAAAAATATTAAAAAATACGATGAAATTTTAAAATCAGAACTTAATAAAAATAATGAATCTAATAGTCATAGTTCTAAAAAAGATAAAAAAGATAAAAAAGACAAGAAAAGCAAAAATGAAAAAAAGAAGAAAAAAAGTAAAAAAGATAGGAATAAATCTAAAAAGAATAAAAGCTTTGAAGAACTACTTAAAATGATTAATTCCGAAAGATTTCAAATTCTTGAGGGTTTTACAAAAATTTTAGTTCCAGAAGAACAATTTTTTTCAGAGCAAAACTTTAAAAAAATTTTATTCAGTAATTTATCTTTTTGGTCATTGGCATATTTTAGATTTAGAGATGATAAAGTATTAAATCGTAATTTTAAAGATATTCAAAATGAAAATAGTTTAAGAAAACTTCAAAAAGATATAGAAAATAAATTTTATAATGAATGGGGTGAAATTGAAGATTACACACCATTTAACATTATTATAAACTCACAATTGGATATTAAAACTCTTCCAAATTTTGAATATTTTAATATTGATTCTTTATTTGGTTTCTTCTTTGAAATACCTGAATGGATACTTAGTAAATTTGATTATAATGTCCAATTTACTTATCTTATTCAAAAATTTGCAAAAAAACTTGTAAAATCTAATGGAATTATTCCAGAATTAATACAATTAAATAATAATAAATATACAGTTCGTTGGATTCCAGCATTATTTGATCAAGACATAAAGAATTTCTTTAATAAACTTATAGATCTATGCCCATCAAATTTAGTTATTTTAGATAAAGAACTTGAAAAATTTAATGATAATATAGAAGTATTACAGAATATTTTTAAAAAGGAAAATAATGGAATTAAAGATGATAATAGAGCTAAAAATGAGAATAATATATTTAAAAATTCAATAAGTAAAGAAGAACAAATAAAAATTATTTTTTCATCATTTATAAAAATATTTATTATTGAAAATAGAAATCAACGCTTAAATTGGAAATTCACATCTAATTCTAATAAAGATGATGAAAAAATTTATAATTTACTCTTTAACGGAGAAATAGAAGAAATTTCAAAATTAAAAATAAATTATTTAAATGAATGGCTTTCTAATCTTATATTATTTGAAAAAGAACATGAAATAATTTTTAAAGTTACAAATAAAAATGATAAATTCATATTAAGCTATTATTACAATAGCTATGAAAATGAAAACAAAAACTTTGAAGAATTAAACGACGATATGAAATATAAAATATTAAATGAAGTTAATTTATTAAACAAATATTTCATAAGCATAAAAGATCTTTTAAAAAATAAAAAATTAGAAATGTCCATAGATGAATTTTCACAATTTTATTTAAAAATAATTCCAATTTTAAAATTACTAAATTTTAAGGTTGAATTACCATCAAATTTAAAAAAAATACACACTCCAAATCTTGTAATGAATGTTCATTCTAAATATAACAAAAATGATGAAAATAACTATTTAGATATAAAATCATTAATTGATTTTGATTGGAAAGTATCAATATCCGATAAAAATATATCACCTGAAGATTTCAAGAAATTAACTAAAGAATCTTCATTATTTGTTAATTTAGATAATGAATATTATGTTATTAATCCTGAAGAAACTTGGAAAGTTTATGAAAAAATTAAAAAAATACCAAAAGAAATAAAAGAAAATGTGCTACTTCAAACAGTATTTTCTGATAGTTACGATGATATAGATGTTAACTATGATAAAAATGCCTTAGAGTTAATTGATAAAATAACAAATTACGAAACCATAGACATACCTCAAAATTTAAATGGAGAATTAAGAGAATATCAAAAAACTGGAGTTTCATGGCTTGTTCAAAATATATTCACTGGTTTTGGAAGCATTTTAGCCGATGATATGGGTCTTGGAAAAACCATACAAGTTTTAACTGCAATTTTATACTTAAAAAATCAGGGAATGTTGAAAACTAAGAAAGTTTTAGTTATTGCTCCAACAGCTATTTTATTTAATTGGGAAAATGAAATTAAAAAATTTACTCCCGAATTAAAAACTGAAATATTCCATAGCTCAACAAGTAACCGACTAAATTTAGCTGCAGATGTTATAATTACATCTTATGGAATGGTTAGAAATAAAATTCAAAGGTTTTTAGAAATAGAATGGTTTATGATAATTGTAGATGAAGCACAAAATATTAAAAACCCCAGAACAAAACAATCAGCATACATTAAAAAATTACAAGGCGATCATAAAATAGCTTTAACTGGAACTCCAATTGAAAACGGGTTAAGTGATTACTGGAGTATTTTTGATTTTACAAATAAAGGATATTTAGAAGGAATTACTAATTTTAAAAAGAATTTTATCAAACCAATTCAAAATAATGATCTTGATACTTTAAATAGATTTAAAAAAATCACATCACCCTTTGTTTTAAGAAGAATGAAATCAGATAAAAATATTATAAGTGATTTACCAGAAAAAATTATTACTGACTGTTACTGTCCACTTACAAATGCTCAAATTAAATTATATCAAAATAGAATAGATAGTATACTTAAAAAAGTCGATAAAAGTGATGGAATTGAAAGAAAAGGTCAAGTTTTAAAGTTAATAAGTAGTTTAAAACAAATATGTAATCATCCATCACATTTTACAAAATCTAAAAAGTTTTCAATTACCGAATCTGGAAAAATGGAAATGTTAATTGATATTTTAGAAAATATTCTCCCAAATAATGAAAAAGTAGTAATTTTCACACAATTCGTTCAGATGGGAAAAATAATGGTAGAATTGCTTGAAAAGAAATTTAAAACAACTGTTCTATTCTATAATGGACAATTAAATCCTAAATCAAGAGAAAAACTTGTTAAACAATTTTATGATGATGATAAAAAACAAATATTAATTGTTTCTTTAAAATCTGGAGGAACAGGACTAAATTTAACCTCTGCTACCCATGTTGTCCATTATGATTTATGGTGGAATCCTGCTGTTGAAAATCAAGCAACAGACAGAGTTCATAGAATTGGTCAGGAAGAAAAAGTTTTTGTATACAGATTTATCACTAAAGGAACCTTTGAAGAGAGAATTAATCAAATATTAATTAATAAAAGAGATTTAGCTGAAATTACAATAGCTACCGAAGAAACATTTGTTACAGAAATGACAAATGATGAATTAAAAGAGTTATTATCCTTAAGAAAGAAATAATTAAAAAAAAAAAAATAAGAAAGAAATAAGAGAAAAAATAAGAAAGAAATAATAAAAAAACAATATGAATTATATACTCATAAATATTATCTTAAATATTATCTTAAATATTATTTTGAATATTATTTTAAATATTCTCTTAAATATTCAACAAGTTCTACGCCTAAGTTAAAAGCATTTTTACAATCAATAGGGAATTGTTCTAACTTAGATTTTAATTTATTCTCTTTAGAAAATATTGAATGCTCATATAAATCATAATCATTGAATTGATAAGTATTATAAACATAGAATGACTTTATTTTTTCAGATAAAATATTTTCTAAAAATTCCTGATGAAATTTTAATGTAGATAATAATCCAATATCATTAGCTATTTCTTCTGTCACATTCATTGTATAAATAAATGCAGAAGGGATAGTTTTAGGAAATACTGTTGGAATTTCAGCACTATAAATCATATTAGAAAAAACAAATCTTTCAAGAAAAGCATTCATTCCAGCAGAAAGATTCATCAAATAAATTGGAGAACCAAAAATAATTCCATCAACATCTTTCAAAGATTCAAGAACTGGACTTAAGTCATCATTAACAGCACAAGTCCCATGAACTTTATCTTTCCGTTTACAATAAAAACAACTAATACAAGGAGAAAAATCCAAATCATAGAGATGAATCAATTCAGTTTCACCCCTTTAGAATGTACACCGTCTAAAACTTTCTCCAATAACTTTCCTGTGTTGAAATTCTTTCGAGGACTACCATTAATTGCAATAAATTTCATTTAAATCACAGTTGAACAATTATTATATCATTATTATTAGAATTAAAATTATTATTAAAATTAAAATTATTATTAAAATTAAAATTATTATTAGAATTAAAATTATTATTAGAATTAAAATTATTATTAAAATTAAAATTATTATTAAAATTAAAATTATTATTAAAATTAAAATTAATAGTAAAATTATTGTTTATTTTTATTATTTATTTATGTGCATCGACAATATTATATTTAATATTATCATTGTCGAGTTCTCTAATAATGCCTTTGTTCATATTACCAACAGCTAAAATTAAAATATTTAAACCTTTTTTTGTGGCAGAAGCTGCTGATTGAGGAACTGCAAACTCAATATCTACTGGAATAGCTAACTTATTTGTAACCGCTCTTGAAATAGTCCCCATAACTCCAACTTTATCAAATGATTTATTTATACCCCAACGTTTTAATCCATCATTGTATATTTTTTTAATCAAATCTAAATCTGTAGCATTAGTTCCACCTTGTTGAATATTAGGGAGAGTTATAATGACCACTTGACCGTTTTCTAAATCAATTATTCCTGTTAGTGAATTTAAAGCAACATCTTCACCTTTTTTAGCATTAGACAATGTTAAAGCATTTGCAGATTGTTTTTCTTTTGTTGCATATAAAATTCCTTCTTTAAGAAACAATCCAACTTCTTCACCTTCTCTTAAATCATCAATAGCTATTGCAGGCCAAATAGATTTATAATGATTCATTAATTCCAAAACATCGTCAGCATAATGTTTTAAATTTAAAGCATCTTTTTTTACTTTTGCAAGCCCCTTTTGAGTAATTTTATATGGAGATCTTCCATCTTTAGAACTAATATAATTTTCATCAATTAAAATCTTTATATTTTCAGAAACAGCTTGCACTGTAATGTTCAAACGTTCAGCAATATCTTTTTGACGAAGATCTGGTTCTTGTTTACAAATTTCACTTAAAATCTGAAAATGAGTCATTTCTCCTCTTTTTTTAAAAATTTTCACACTAACACCAAATTAATTTTAATTTTACATTAAATTTTATTAAATTTTACAATTATCAACAAAACAAACAATACAAACAATAAAATAAAATAAACAATAAAATAAAAATGTTTAAAATATTTTTATAAATTCAAATATTAGATAATTTTAACTATTATCTTATTTTAACTATTATCTAATTTTAATATTTATTGTATTAGATTTAGCTTTATTATAATAGCTATTTCCATTGAATTGCACATAAACATTAAATTTTCCTTTAATGAATGCTCTTTGTTTAAAGGTTATTTCACCTTTACTATTTAAAGTTTTACTCATAAAACTATTTTTACCTACATACCAATAAACTTTTTTAATATAATTTTTACCATTAATTTTTAAAGGAATAACTTTATTTTGACTATCTCTAATAACAACTTTTAAAGTTACACGGCTATTATATTTTAAATTATTTTTAGATATGGAAAATTTTAATTTCGGAGTGTCTTTAACAACTTTTAATCTAGCTATTCTTGAATTTATAGATTCATATTGAGAATCTCCAGTAAATTTAGCTTGAAATTTCAATCCTGATGAAATTTTCGTTGCTTTATATGAATAAATAGCTATTCCTTGACTATTAGTTTTAAGAGTTTTAATTGGCTTACCATTAAGATATATTACAATATTCTTATTAGCTAAAATTTTACTATTATTATCCATTAATTTAGCAGTTAATTTAGAAGTATATTTATATTTAACAGATTTTACAATTGAAATACTTATTTTAGTCTTAGTTTTAACAACAATATTGCCATTATCATTATTACCAACATCAGAACCATTACCAACATCAGAACCATTATCCACATCAGGACTATAAATATCATTGTCCTGATTAGCATAATTATTAACAAACTTAGAACCATCAGTGATTATAGAAACAGGACTAAAAATAGCTCCACCACGACCATTAGCAGAATTATTAGTAAAATTAGAATCAATCACTTTTGAATCCACATCATTATTAAAAATAGCTCCACCATAAATTTTTGCAAAATTATTATTAAATATGGAGTTATTAGTAATTAAATTATCTCCAAAATTCATAATAGCTCCACCACTATCGTTTGCAAAATTATTAATAAAATTAGAGTTACTTATAGTATTATCATATCCCAAATTAGAAATAAAAATAGCTCCACCACCATAAACAACATCACTACCAATATAAGTATCAACAGAATTATTAGTAAAATTAGAACCAATAATATTTATAGATCCATTATTATTATAAATAGCTCCACCATAAAATTTTGCAAAATTATTAATAAAAACAGAATCTCTAATATTCAAAATAAAATTATTAGTATTAAAAATACTTCCACCATAATTTGCAAAATTATCATTAAACTCAGAATTACTAATATTCAAATTACCATTATTATAAATAACACCACCAGCATTATTAGCAAAATTATTATTAAACTCAGAATCAATAATATCTAAATTACCTGCATTACTAATAACACCACCATTAATTGCAGAATTATCATTAAACATAGAATTATTAATATTTATAACTCCATCATTATAAATAACACCACCAACATTCGCAGAATTATTAATAAAATTAGAATCCAAAATATTTAAATTAGCACCATCATTAGTATAAATAGCACCACCACTACTATCAGCAAAATTGTTATCAAAAGAAGAATTAATAATCCTGAAATTAATACCTCCACTATTAACAACAGCACCACCAACACTATGGTTACCATTAGCAAAATTATTATTAAAAGAAGAATCAAGAATACTGAAATTATCACCATAGCTATTAAAAATAGCACCACCAGAACCAACAAAAATAACAACACCATCCAATATAGTGGCATTACAAATTATAAAATTGTTATTAAAAGAAGAATTGAAAACATTAAGATTCATACCATCGTTAGATATAGCACCACCAGCATTATCTGCAGAATTATTAATAAAATTACAATTAGAAATAATGTTATTGTTGCCATTATTAAAAATAGCACCACCACTACCACTACCCCCATTATTAGCGGAATTATTAGTAAAATTTGAATTAAACACAACTAAATTACTACCCGTATTAAAAATAGCTCCACCATCACTATTTGCAGAATTGTTAATAAAAATAGAATCAAAAATTTCAAGATTGATAGCATTATTAAAAATAGCACCACTAGAAAAATCTGCATAATTATTAATAAACTCAGAACCCAAAATACTTAAACTAGCTCCATCCCTATTAAAAATAGCACCACCACTACTAAAAATATTAACAATTGCAGAATTTCTATCAAAAATAGAGTTATTAATATTTAAATATCCATTATTATAAATTGAACCACCACTACCATTAATTGCAGAATTATTAATAAAAATAGAATTACTAATATCCAAATCTCCATTATTATAAATAACCCCAGCAGAATTTGCAGAATTAATAGTAAAATTAGAATAAGTAATAGTTATAATAGAACTACCATTATTATTAAAAATAGCTCCACCACTATTAATTGCAGAATTATTATTAAAAAGAGAATTATTAATCTCTAAATTGCCATTAGTAATATAAATAGCCCCACCAACATTAGTTGCAGAATTATTATTAAACTCACAATCATTAATATTCAAATCACCACTACTACAAATAACCCCTCCACAATCATAAGCATAATTAGTATTAAAATTAGAACTCAAAATATCCAAATTGCCATAATTAAAAATAACACCAGCATCATCATTTGCAGAATTATTATTAAACTCAGAATCTTCAATATTTAAATTACCAATATTATAAATAACTCCTGTAGCTTTAGCAGAATTATCATAAAATTCAGAAGCATAAATATTTATATTGCCTCCATTATTAAAAATAGCACCACCATAATCAGCAGAATTACTATCAAAAACAGAGTTATCAATAGTTAAATTACCAAAATTATTAAAAATAGCACCACCACGAGCATCACCACTACTGTTTATCCCCTCATTATTAATAAAACTACAATTTTCAATTTTTAAATTTCCAAAATTTAATATTGCTCCACCATAATCATTAACATTTCCATTTAAAAAGTGAATATTAATAAAACTAACTGTTACATCTGGACTAATTATGAAAAGACGATTATTTCCATCTCCTTTTATTGTTGCACCACTAGAACCATTACCTGTAATCGTAACATTTTTAGTTATTTGAATATCAAAATTATTCTTTGAATTATTATACTCTCCTTCAGCAAGGACAATATTATTATTTATATCAGTTAATTGATTTAAAGCATTAGTTATATTTCCATCTCTAAGATTGACATCAGTTGCACTAACTGATTGAAATGATAAAAAAAACATGAGAATAATAAAAGTTAATGCTAAATACTTAAAGTATATATTTCCATTATTTTGCAAATTATCACCTATATAAAATTAAATTTAGTAAAAACTTATTAAAACATTATTAAAATCAGATAAAACATGAAATTATTTAAAAATTATCTAAAATTAAAATTAAATTTATACATTTCCTTAATTATTGGAATATATGTTAATAAGTTAATATTTGGTTTTAATTTAATATAAATGTTTCTAAAATAAATATTTCTAAAATAATCTATGTTATATTTAACTTTAAGCACATAGATATTCAAATAAAATAAAATAAAATAAAATAAAAAAAGTTTTTCATATAAATATAAATATGATAAATTTTGATAAAAATAATAAAAATAGAAAAAATAAAAAAAAGAACATAAAATAATAAAAATAGAAAAAAAGAACATGAAGTAATAAAAATAGAAAAAATAGAAAAAATAGAAAAAATAAAGATTTAAATTAAAAAACAAGAAGAAATGAAAAAATAAAACAAAAAACAAACAAACAAATATTTTAATAGAACTATTTAACCGACTGTAAGATAAAGATTCTTTTTATGGGCAATTGAAAGATCATAAGTTGCCGTTTTAAGTATTTGTGGTGTAAGGAGTTGTCTTCCTGAGTTTTTAGTTAAAACAGTTAATTTTAATAGGTTTGTTCCTAGTTTTGCAGATTTTAAATACCATCCAATCGCATTATATTTTGCAAAATATTTTTTAAGACCTGGTGCTTGAGAACTAATGTATTTTAAACCTTTTGGGAATTTATAAGCAAATAAAACATCTTTTCCAGTATCAGGACCATTATTAACAATTCTATAATATAAAGTCACTTTTGTTCCAACTTTTGGATAAGATTTACTTGATGAAATCTTTAAAGAAATACTTGATTGAGGAACATTTAAAGTAGAAGCACTTTTTACAACTCCAGTTTTAGCTAAATACTCCGCGAAAATTGTATAGTTACCACCATTTAAATTAATTTTATAATTAAATGATGCCAAACCTTTAGAATTAGTTTTAACTGTTTTTATTTTTTTATTATTAATATAAAAATTAATATTTTTATTTTTTAAGACTTTTCCTTTTGAATCTTTTAAAATAGCTTTAATTGAAACCTTTTGATTCTTATTTCCTACAACATCATATAAACTTAAATATGGAGTATCTGATGAAACTTTTACTGTTGAAGAATTAGAGCTTGAAAAATAGATATTATCCCCTAAAAAACTAGTATTGAGAGAATAATTTCCATTACCTGCATTAAAAGTGAATTTAGCAATTCCTCCTTTATCTGTTAAAGATTTATATGATTTTCCATTTATTTTAAAAACAAGATATTTATTTGCTATAACTTTATTATTTTTATCCTTTAAAGTAGCTATTATATTAGTTTTTTTATTTGAACCAATAGAATAATCATTTAATTCAATTTTTGAAGCTATTTTTTTATTAACTACTTTAACATTAAAATCTTTTACTCCGGGATATTCATAATCTACATCTTTAGCAGAAACAGAAATTTTATACTTTCCATTTGCCACATTACTTGTATCCCACTTAACACTTATTCCATCGTTAGTATTCATATCCCGTAATAACTTTTTATACTTATTTGGACCAGAAATAGTGAAATTAACTCCATTACTATCTACAGCAGTATGAACTTTAATTGATGCTCTAATAGTCACAATATTATTAACTTCATCATTATTTTTAGGACTTAAAATCTTTATTTCAGGAGGAAACGGATCATGAGCCGAAACAACACCTAAAAATAATGTACAAGCCATTAATACCAATAGGACAATAGCTATTTTTTTAAACTCAAACATGTTAAAAACCTCAAAAAAATAAAATTATTATTATTATTATTATTATTATTATTATTATTATTATTATTACTATTAAAATCAATATTATTAAAATCAATATTATTAAAATCAATATTATTAAAATCAATATTATTAAAATCAATATTATTAAAATCAATATTATTAAAATCAATATTATTAAAAT
>JAISIT010000057.1 GCA_031261915.1 Candidatus Methanoflexus mossambicus | reverse complement strand
ATATCATAATTAAAATTAATATCATAATTAAAATTAATATCATAATTAAAATTAATATCATAATTAAAATTAATATCATAATTAAAATTAATATCATAATTAAAATTAAAATGATTAATAAAAAAATAGATAAAATAATATTTAATATACTAAAAAGTAAAACAAATGAGAAAAATGAATAAAAATTAAGTTAAAAATGGGAATGTATAAAAAACTAAATTGAATTAAATAAATTAACCTAAAATATAAAATTAATATAGTATATTTTTATAATCTTTATGTGATTTATAATATTTAATAAAAAAATTAAAAATGCTAAAAATACACTATATTGAATTTAATATATAAAAATTTTTATAAAAAAAGAAGAAATTAAGGAAAATTTTAGAAATTTTTCCAAGCGAAAGAATATTTAATAATCCTTAATTTCTAAAATAAATAAAACAAAAATAATATAAATCTAATAACTAATAGCTAATAATTAAAGTTAATAATTAATAGCTAATAACTAATAGCCAAATAGTTAATAATTAAAAACTATTTAAATAGAATTAGAATAAGAGAAATTAATCTCTTAATCCTAAATCTTGATAGTTTGAAAGTGGAGAGAGTATTTCGTTACTTCTAATTCCAGCTTTGTATCCATAAATTTCATGGATTTTTTGCCTGACGGCATCCCAGAATTCTGCAACAGGTATTTCAGAAGGACAAACTTCTTCACACTGCCCACAATTTGTGCAAGAATCAGCCATGTGGACTGCTCTACCTAAGTGGAAAAGTGGTGCAGCAGGGATTAAACCTTTAGTAATCCATTCTGGACCAGATTCTAAAATACAATCAGCACAATAACATATTGGACATGCTTCACGACAACCGAAACACTTCATACATCTTGCAAATTCATCTTTGTATTGATCGAAAATAGCTAAAAGATCGCCTTGAAGGTTTTCAAATGCTTTATCTTTTGATTTTGTAGCTAATTTAAACATTGATTGATCGATTTTAGCTCTAATTTCAATACCTTTAGGATTTGCTGGTTCTATTTCAACAACACCAGAAGAAATTACTTCATCAAGAATATCTGCACCTTTTTGTGAGAAAACTTCAACAAAAGTTGCTTTTCCAGCATGAGGACCGATAACTCCCCAGTTACCAAGAGCCATATCTGCCATGGAAGGAATATTTATTTCACAACGTTGACAGTTGGTTCTTCTACCCCAGCCATCTTCTTCTAAATCATCTATCTTGATTTCTTTTTCTTCAACAGTGGTTTCAATAATCAATTTACCTTTAGCTATTTCTTCTTTAACAACCTCATCAGGATCCATTTCAAAAATCTCATCAATCATGATTCTTGTTTTATTCGGTGCCATTGTTCCACCACAATTAACACCAACCATTAAGAGATTATCTTCAACAACTCGTCCTTTCTTAATAAGTTCTGTTAAAGTCATAGCATCACAAGGTTTGCATGTAACAGCTACTTTAATATCTTTTAAACCATTTAAGTATTTTTCAACGACTTTTGCTAAATTTAAAGTTCCACAATGAAGAGAACCAGCAGACTCAATAACTTCTTCTGGTTTAGTTATAAGTTTAGGAACAGCATCATAAAGATCAGCTCCTTTTTCAACTGCTAATACAGCATCCACAATTCCTTTCTCAAGAATATACTTTAAAATTGTAGTGACTGCTCCACCATATTCGCCTTTATCAGCTATTTCACTATCTGCAGACCACATATAACATGTATCATTTACATTTACTGCCATTTAAATCACATCCTTTATTTACTCCAATTTCTCAATAGCTACTGCACAAACTTTGAGTTCAGCCATTTTAGACTTTGGATCTAATTCCTTGGAAGTAGTTAAGAAGTTTGCAGCACATTCAAAGAAATGCATTGGTATATTGACTTCACCTTCTAAAATATCATCTGTTACTCTTGCAGGAATTTCAATTTCTCCTCTTCTGGATCTAACTTTAACTTTTTCACGGTTAAGTATTCCCATTGCCTTAGCATCGTTAGTATTTATCTCAACATAACCAGTTGGTAATTCTTTATCTAAAGTTTTACATCTTCTGGTCATACTTGCATGGTAATGGAAAATAGTTCTTGTAGTGGTTAAAATAAGAGGATATTCCTCATCAGGAAGTTCAGATGGACCAATGTAATCAGCAGGTTCAAATACTCCTAAGCCATCAGGGTGTGCAAATTTATCTACATGCATTAATCCTTGACCTGGATGGTCTTCAGTAGGACATGGCCAATGTAATGCTTCAGGACGTTCTAATCTTTCTCTGTTCATTCCTCTATATTGAGGAGTGATAATTCTCATCTCATCAAAGATTTCCTCAGCATTCTTGTATGTAAACTCATCAGCGAATTTAGGATCTATTTTTTCAGCTATTTCTTTCATGATTTGCCAATCATATTTAGCTTCTCCTGGAGCATCAACAGCTTTTCTAACTAATTGAACTCTACGTTCACCATTGGTAAAGGTTCCTTCTTGTTCACCCCAGCCAGCAGCAGGTAAAACAACATCAGCATATCTTGCAGTTTCACTCATAAATGTATCTTGAACAACTAAGAAGTCTAAGTTCTCCATTGCTTCAATAACATGGTTAGTTTCAGGATCAGATAAAACAGGATCTTCACCAGTGATATACATACATTTAATGTCTCCAGCAGCAGATGCATGAATCATTTCAACGACTGTAAGACCTGGAGCACAACTATCTAATGTGCAAGACCAATTTTCTTCAACTGCCTTTTGAGCAGCTTCAGAAACAACTTTCTGATAACCAGGATAATCTGTAGGAAGAGCACCCATATCACAGGCACCTTGAACATTGTTTTGTCCTCTTAAAGGATTAACACCAGTTCCAACTCTTCCAATATTACCAGTAAGCATTGCTAAATTAGCATTTGCCATAACATTATCTGCGCCATGACGATGCTCAGTTATACCTAAAGAATAAACAATAGCTGCTTTTTTTGCTTTACCATACATTAAGGCAGCTTCTTTAAGTTTATCTGTATTTATTCCAGTAATTTCTGCAACTTTATCTAAGTCATACTTTTTAACAGTTTCTTTTAACTGTTCATAATTTTTTGTTCTATTTGCAATGAAATCATCATCTTGTAATCCTTCATCAATGATAATTTTCATCATACCATTTAAAATAGCTACATCTCCACCAGAACGGAAGTCCATATAAATATCAGCTAATTTAGCTGTTGGAGTGTATCTTGGATCTGCAACAATGATTTTAGCTCCATTCTTTTTAGCTCTTATTACTCTTCTACCAAATAATGGGTGAGCTTCAAGATTGTTGGAACCAATTATAAAAATAACATCAGCTTCTTCAATACTTATAAAATCATTAGTCATTGCACCAGAACCAAAGGTTCTTGCTAATCCTGCAACTGTAGGTCCGTGACAAATTCTTGCACAGTGGTCTACATTATGAGTTCCAATCACGGTTCGTGCAAATTTTTGAGTAATATAAATATTTTCATTTGGGGATCTTGCACAAGCTAAAAATCCAACCTCTTCTGGATTGTATCCTTTTAATTTAGAAGCTATTAACTCTAATGCTTCATCCCATTCAGCTTCCCTAAAATTACTTCCATCTGCAATTTTTGACATTGGAACATCCACAATTGGCTTTCCATCGTAATCAGCAGCACTACCAACTCTTATGAGTGGCTTTGTAAGTCTATCATCCCTTTGGAAAAATTCATGTGCAAATGTTCCTTTTGGACATAATTTGCCTTCATTTACTGGGTGTCTTTTCCATGGTTCAACACCAACAACCTTTTCGTCGACGACAACAAGGTTTAAACCACAGCCAGTTCCACAGTAAGGGCAAATTGTAGGGACATATTTCATCTCTACCATATAATTCACCTATAATATATTAATATAAAATTCTACAATAAATTCTATAATATCAAAATAATAAATTCTATAATAAATTTTATAATAAATTCTACAAACTTTTTAATTATTTAAAAATAAAATTAAAATTATTAATTTATTAAAATATTAAAAATAATATTAAAAATAAAAATAATATATTATAAAATAATAATATATTAAAAATATTAAAAAACTATTAAAAATATTAAAAAATATTAAAAAGTTAAAAATTATATAAAAAATTAAAAGTATTTAAAAAAATAATACTTTTAAAAATTATTTAAACAATTTAATAAATAAAAACAATATGTTCAATATTTAAGTTTCTTTTCCTCTTAGATAGACTAACCAATAAAGGAAAGCAACGAAAATAGCTCCACCGATTATATTTCCAATTGTAACAGGAACAATATTATTCGCAAATCCTTGCCATGTGATGGATACAAGATTAGGTGCATCAGCAGTTCCAATATTTCTTTCGCCCATGAATATTCCAAGTGGGATAAAGAACATGTTTGCAACACTGTGCTCAAATCCAATAGCTACAAAAGCCATGATTGGGAACCAAATACCAAGTATTTTACCAATAATATCATCAGAAGCTATTGCAAGATATACGGCTAAACATACCAACCAGTTACAACCAATTCCTCTAAGTAATGCTTCCATGAAACCTAATTTAACTTTTGGAGCTGCCACCGAAACGGCTTTTACTGCAAATGGGAAAGTTTCAGTTCCATTTACCATTGTTGGAGCGGTCATTAAACCAGTTGAATAAGCTAAAACATAAGCAACAAATAATGCACCTACAAGGTTAAATACCCAGCTGATTATCCAATTTTTAGCTAATCCACCAGCACTTGCTTTACCTGTAAGAACACCAAAAGCCATATACATATTATTTCCAGTAAAAAGTTCAGCACCTGCTATAACAACAAGCATCAAACCTACTGGAAATACTCCACCGAAAAATAGTTTTACTAAACCTGCAGGAAATTGAGGAGCTGCCATTCCAGTTGTGACAATTTCTGCAAGTAATCCTCCAAATGCAATATATGCACCAGCAAAAAAACTTAAGATAATTACATTTAAGAGTGGTGCATTATTTTTAACTTCTGCAATGCCCATCATTGCCTTAGCAGTATCGGCAGGGCTTTTAAAAGAAGAACCCATAACTATCAACCTCTTTTATAAAAATTTTTATTAATTAATCAATAAATACTGGAACAATACTCTATATTAATTATAATTACTAATAAAAGTATTAGCAATAATATTAATAACAATATTAATGAAATATTAATGAAAATATTAATAATTAAGATTATAGCATTATTAATAATATTAATAATCTATAATTAAGATTATAGCACTATTAATAATAATATTAATAATCTTATTGTTAATATCACTATTTTTTTATAATAGTTGATCTAAAAATATTTAATTTAAAAAAATATTTTAATAAAAAATAAATCAGACATTTAATATAATCCCAGTATATGTTAATATTTGTTATAGAGAATATATAAAGACATATTTTAAAAATTAAACAGAAAGATTTATAAATAAAAAAAAAGATATAATTAAGTTCAATGAAAAAATAGGACGCAAATATATTTTTATTTCAATTAAAAACATTTAAAAGTAACATTTAACTAATTTTTAAGATTATTTTTTAGTTTATTACTCAGTATTGGCAATATTTGAATAACAGATAATTGTTAATAATTTATAATTAAAAATAACCTAAATTATCACGATTAATAATTATTAAATGATAAATTTAACATAAAAATAGAAAAAACAATGCCAAAAAGCTAAAATTCAATTTAACAATAAAAGTATATATCAAAAAAATTAAATTCATAATTATTAATTTATTAATAAAATAGATTTAAAAAATAAATTATAAAAAATAAATTATAAAAAATAAATTTTAAGAATATTTTGCAAATAATAAATACAAATAACAAAATATAAATCAAAATAAAAAATATTAAAGAATATTAAAGAATATTAAAGAAAATTAAAGAAAATAAAGTGAAAAAATGAAAATGACCGAATTTGTAAATGCCATAAAATATGAAAATGGAGAATATGAACCATTCGAAGAAGAAATAGTTAGTGATGAAACAATTAACTTAAATATAAATGATACTTTAACAAGAAACTTTTCAATAAGTCCCACATATTTAAAAGAATTCGCAACAGGATATATGTTAGGTGAAGGATTAATAAATTCAAGTGCAAACATTGAAAAACTTGAAATTGACGGAAATCAGATAAATACCCATATAAATCTTGAAGATTTTGATATTAGAAAAGAATTAATGGTGGGATCTGATTGTTTTGGAGGATGGAGAACTAAAATAGATATTATTGATGAAGTAGAGTCTGATTTTATTGTAGAAAGCCAAGAATTAATCAAAAACATAGCATTATTAAAAGAAAAAGCAGTTATATGGCAGAAAACAGGAGGAGTTCATGTTGCAGGACTAATAACTCCAGAACAAGAAGAATTTATAGCTATTGAAGATGTTTCAAGACATGTGGCAGTTGATAAAGTTATTGGTGCTGCAGCACTTAAAAAACTTGATTTAACTAATTCATATATTGTGTATAGTGGTAGAATGCCCGCAGACATGTTAATAAAAATAGCTAGAGTTGGAATTCCATTATTAGCATCAAATGCCGCCCCTACAGTATCAGGATATGCAGTAGCAGAAAAAGCAAACATAACAATGGTAGGATTTTTAAGAGATAATAGATTTAATGTTTATACACACCCAGATAGAATATTATTTTAGTTTAACCAATATAAAATCAATAATATTAAAATCAATAATATTAAAATTAAAAACATTAAAATTAAAATATAAAAAAATTAATACAAAATGTTTTATTTAAAATTAAAAATAAAAAAAGAGAAAATTAATATCCTAAACTTGTTTTTATTTCACGAAGATCTCTAAGAAAACTAACTAAATGAGTATGTTTAATATGAGGCATTAAAACAATTCTAATAGCTTTAGGACAAGAAGATATTGAAACTATCCACCCTCGTTCTTCTAATAATCTTGCAAGTTCGTTTGTTTCTATTTTTTCATGATTAAAAGCAACAAGATTTAATTGTGGTTTTGTAACTAATTTAAAGTTTTCTTTTTTTAAAGCATTGGCTAAAAAATGAGCATTAACAAAACAATTATTTGCAAGTTCAATATAACCATTTTTACCCATTTCTTGCATAACTGCCCATGTAGCTGCACTTGGAGCACCTAAACGAGTTCCAACAATAGTGTATTGCTCTTTAGATGTTAAATATGGAGATTTAATAGCTATTGCATCTAAATACTTTTTTTCACGATAAATAATACATCCTGCAGGTATTGGAGCCATACCCATTTTGTGA
The DNA here is from genome assembly GCA_031261915.1 of Candidatus Methanoflexus mossambicus. GTDB lineage: Archaea > Methanobacteriota > Methanobacteria > Methanobacteriales > Methanobacteriaceae > Methanoflexus > Methanoflexus mossambicus. The sequence goes on along the minus strand of JAISIT010000057.1, from coordinate 861 downwards.
GGATCAATTGTCATAGATGTGACTGCAGGATATTCAAAATCAAAATTAGGAAGATCATAACCTAATTCTCTTAAAAATGGAATAGAAAAACCACCAAAAGCAGCATCAACATGAAGATAAATACTCTCTTGAATATCAGGATGATTATTATTTTCAATAGCTATTTTTGACAAGTCTTCAATAGGGTCAATCATTCCCAATTCAGTTGTTCCTGCAATCCCAACAATAGCTACTGTTTTTTGTGTGATTAACTCTTTAACAGAAGAGATATCAACTTTATATTCCTCATCTAAATCTGCTTCAATTAATTTAAATCCTAACATATCCGAGGATTTATTAAATGAAAAATGTGCAGATTTAGGAACAATTACTTCCCCCTCATGATTTTTTTCAATTATACCTCTTAATTTAGCAGTATTTATAGCTGAACGCATAGCCATTAAATTGGCTTCTGTTCCTCCAGTTACAACATTACCATAAGGATTTTCAAGGGAAAGAAATGAAGCTATTTCTTTAATAACTTGATTTTCAAGACTTTTAGTCCCTTTAAATAATCCAGGATCACCTAAATTTGAATCTAAAAAATCAAGATAAACTTTTTTAGCAAATGAACTTGTTCCACTACACATTGAACCTAAAATTCTTCCAGAAGAGTAACTTAAATCATTTGATTTATATTCTTTTAATTTAAGAAGAATTTCTTCTTCATCCATAGCATCTTCATTCATAATAATCTAAACAAGATATAAAAAATAAATATAAAAAATAAATATAAAAAATAAATATAAAAAATAAATATAAAAAATAAATATAAAAAATAAATATAAAAAATAAATATAAAAAATAAATATAAAAAATAAA
>JAISIT010000022.1 GCA_031261915.1 Candidatus Methanoflexus mossambicus | reverse complement strand
TTTAAAGATAAGTCCTTTTCTACTTATTCCTTCACTTGTATCGATTTCTTCCATAACTGAATCAACCATCTCTTGATATAATGCAGTTTGTTTTGGACTTAGATTACAGTAAATATCATTTACAATTTTATCTGGTAAGTCAGCTATTATATTCTTATCACTTTTTAATCTTCTTAAGATAAATGGTTTTGTAATCATTTTAAATGTATCAAGGGCAGATTTATCCCTTTCTTTTTCAATAGGAATCACAAATCTTTGTGTGAATTTTTTAGCTGTGCTTAAATAATGTTTATTTGTAAAATCAAATATACTCCAATAGTCAGCAAGTCTATTTTCAACAGGTGTTCCACTTAATGCAATTTTATTATCTGCTTTAATGGATTTTATTGCTTTGGTTTGTTTTGCAAGGGGATTTTTAATATTTTGAGCTTCATCAATAACCAATAAGAACCATTTTTCTTTTTTAAATTTCTTTTCATCACTTCTTATCATTCCATAAGAGCTTATGACAATGTCACAGTCTTCTTTTGGGATTTTTCGATTTTGACCGTGATATATATAGGAGTTTAGTGTTGGGGTAAATTTTTCAATCTCCCTCTGCCAATTGAATAGCAAACTAGTTGGTGCAATTACAAGAACTTTCTTTTCAAGACTGTCATGATTCTTTAGATGTAAAATAAGAGCTAATACTTGTATGGTTTTTCCAAGCCCCATATCATCAGCTAATATACTTCCAAATCCTAAATCAATATTTTGACCTAACCATGAAAACCCTCGCTCTTGATATGGTCGCAGTTCAGCATTTAAATTATTAGGAATAGGTAGTTTACTCGGTGTTGTAATCTTTTCAACCATTGATTCAAGCTCAGAATCGATGTTAACCTCTGTATCTTGAAATTCTCCACTTAATATTGCTTGAGTTAAGTCATATTGATTTAATTTATCTGAAATTTTATTTAACCTATTAAGAAGTGATTTAACTTCTTTTTTATCTAAGATAACATATTGATTAGCCAATTTAACTAAACCTTCAGATTTTTTCAATAACTTTTCAAATTCATTTATGCTTATCTTTTTATCTCCTATTGCAAGTTCCCAGTTAAATTTCACAAGTTCTGTCAGTGAAAGATAAGCTTTTTCATTTATGCCTGGTGTTTTTGATTCAATATTAAGAGTCAACTGTGGTTTAAAGACTTTTTGCAGTGATTTCGGAAGTATCATTGATATTCCCATTATCTCTAATAGTGGAATTATGTCTATGAAAAATGAGGAGAATTCCTCTAAGTTAAATTCAATAGGTTTTTTTAAATCAATAGATTTAGCTATTTCAGGTAGATAATCTTGTATTAGATAGATATCTGATAATAACTGTAGTTTTTTATCAGTGATTTTATAGTTTTTCTTATCAGAAATGATATTATAAACAGGTTCAGGTGAATTATCATCAATACTTACTTCTAAATTTATATTAAAACTATCATCACTACTTTCATCAATAGTTAAATAAAGATCATAATTTCTTTTTCCAATATGTAAGTTAGAAAGCCATTGGTCGATTAAAAATTCATAACCATGTGTTTCATACTCTTTAAAGTTTTTTCCTTCTCCACCAAAGAATAGTTGGAAAATAGGATGCTCTATCTGTCTTTTAAGGTATTGAGGCAGCCCATTTTTGATATACATTGAAAATATTCCTGAAATTATTAGACTAATAGCTATTTTCACTTGTTCTTCAGCTTTTAGTCTTTTTTCTTTTTTCTCATATGTAATCAAGTTTTGAGGACATAACTCATATAAATTTTCACATATTTTATCAATATCTTTATTAAATAAGCAAGGAATCCATCTTATGATGAAATGATTATTGACTTCTAGAAGTTCGGGCATTATTGATTTGTTTTCAATTAATTTTATTGTAAATTGAGTTAATAAATATAAATATTGTATATTGTAATTGTATTTATGAATATTACTTTGATAAAGTTCTAATAGGAATGCAGCTAATATTTGGTTTAAATTTTCATGATTTTTTTCAGTGAATGGATGTTTATTTTTATTGTTTGATATTTCACTTGTATTAAGACTTTTATTTTTATTAGTTAATGTTTCAGATATTTTATAATTTTCATTGATTATTATATTGAGAGTTTCCCATTGTACAGGGTCATCCCATTTGTTTTGATAGTATCTATCTTTCCATTCATCATCGCTTTCATCTTTTAATTTTTTTATTTTTGAAAGTTTATTTATCTTAGTTTTTAGGATGATTCCATGCATATAATAGTCTTTATTGGAATAATCGGACCTACATGTTTTCTTTGTATATTTTGCCAATGATTTATAAACCCTCTCTAATATGTCTTTAAAATCCTTATCATAAAAGATAGGATTCTCTTTTAACATTGCAAGGGTGTGGTTAGATATATCACTTATTTTTGAAAAATCGACTTCGGTTAATTTTTCAGTTGAAATACCATCTTCTTCAGCTGAGATATTTTTTTCTTTGCTGTTGTTATTTTCTGAAGTGTTTTTTGTTTCAAGCAGAATATCCTCTATATTTTTGATTTTTCTAACCTTTTCTTCCTCGATATCATCTAAGTGATCGATCATACTTTTTAAATCACAATCTCTTATTTCAAAGGCTTTAAATGGGTTTTTATCTATTTCCACACTTATCATATAGATTAGTCCCGCCATATGTTTACAGGGCATAACATAGTCTGGGCAATTACAGTCTGCATTAATTTCCCTCCAAGATGTAGGAAATATTTTTATCCCAATTTTTGATAATTCATGGTATAGCTCTTCTGGTAGTTTTTTATTCAGTAATGCGGATAATATTGAGGGGTGGTTATTTATTACTTCAGCTATTATTTCTTTTTCATCTTGAGTAAATGATTTTGGCATTACAGTTACTTTATAATAGCTTGCATAGTTACCTTCTACCTTTGCATTAATTATGTTATCGTTGAATTTAATATCATAAACTCTTCCTGTGTTTGCATAAGTTCTGCCTCTTGATAGTCTGTTGCTATGATCTATTCCTTTTAGAGCATCCAACCATTTTTCTCCCCACCAAGTTCTTCCATAATTTGCCATTGATATCAAATTAAAATTTCATTGTTTATAAAAATTTTTATTTTGAAAAATCTGAAAACCCCCACACTTTTGGACAGACTCCCAAAAAGAAAAGCTTTAAATACCTTAAAATACATATAACAAATCAAGACTTCTTTAACAGGCGAAATAATAAATGTTCATATTGACACATATTAAAACTAAAAAAGAAGCAAGTTAGCTACTAAAAAAAGTTAAAAGGATAAAGTATTATAATGATGCTCAAGTAATAATACTAAGCTTTAATAAGCTAACAAACAGCTTATTACTAAGCTAAATAATAAATAATGTGCTGCAGGACATGACTGAATTAAATTTTGTGTTGCTATAGTTCATTAGAACTATCTAAACAAGAAACTGTAGCTTATAAAAGAGAGTAAGAATCTCAGACTGAAACATCACAAAGTATTCAGCCAAAGAGTATGTCAAGAATTATGTTTGAAAAATATTAAAAAAATGTTTTTTGAGTTTTGAAATGAGGATAATATGTATAAGACTATAGATATATGTGCAGGTATTGGTGGAATTAGGAGAGGATTCGAGCTTACTGGTAAAGTTATGAATGTTTTGTCTGCTGAAAATGATAAATATGCTTGTAAAACTTATAAACATTTATATGATGAAGATCCTACTAATGATATAACTAATCCTGATTTTAAATCACTTATTTTAGAAACAGAGTATGATATAATGCTTGCTGGTTTTCCTTGTCAGGCATTTAGTGCTGTGGGTAAAAAAGAGGGATTTAAAGATACTCTTCGTGGAACTATTTTTTTTCATATTGCTGAGATTATTGAATCAAATAGACCTAAAGCATTTTTACTTGAAAATGTTGAGGGTTTAATAACTCATAAAAAGGGAGAAACTTTTAAAACAATTATTGACACACTTGTTAATAAATTAGATTATCATGTTATTGGTGTTGGAAAACAGACAGACTTAAATGGAAACATAACCATTGATACTTTTAATAAAAATGATATTGTTTTAAATGCTAAAAATTTTGGCCTTCCACAAAATAGACCTCGTGTTTATATTGTTGGTTTCGATAAACAAAGGTATAATGATAAGTTAAAAAATATTAAGTTTACAAAATTACCTCAAAAAAGAAATAATAAAATTTACAATGATTTAAATGATATTTTAGAGTTTAATGCAGATGCAAAATATTATTTATCACAAGGATACTTAGATACATTAAAAAAACATAAAGCAAAACAAGGGGCTAAAGGGAATGGTTTTGGATATAAAATTGTTAATGAAATAGGAATTAAAAATCCAATATCTAATGCCATTTTAGCTACTGGTGGTTCTGGTAAAGAAAGAAACTTAGTCTATGATCCACAAGATAAAGTAGTTGGAAAAAGTGTTAAAGGTAAAAAAACTCCAATAAATAATGAAGGAATTCGATTAATGAAACCAGAAGAATGGGCTAAACTTCAAGGATTCCTTGGTTATGGATTCATAGAAAATAATGAAGATAAATTTTCATTTCCTGAAGATGTTAGTAATACTCAAAAGTATAAGCAATTGGGTAATTCTGTAGCCATTCCAGTTATAGAAGAAATAGCTAAAGAAATAATAAAAACATTAGATGAATTGGAAGAGAAAAATGACTAAATGGAAATTTAATAAAGGAGAATGGAGCGAAGCTTATTGTTTTTGTAAGCTTTTATATGAAGGAAAAGTTCATGCTGGAGATGAAAATTTAAGAAAAATTGAAAATGAATATTATCCAATTTTAAAAATAATTAAAAACGAAATTGATAGCTATTTTTCAAACAACACCGATTTAGATCTTATTGAAATAATTAATTTAAATGGTAATATTGAAAAATCAGTGGAAAAATCCAAATTTCTAAAAATAAGTGATGATATATTAAATAAAATAATCAGTGAAAAAGGCAGTAGTTTTGAAATTCCTATTTTAGAAAATTTTCTAAAAGGGTTAGGATTTATACAGTTTAAATCATCAAGTGGGAATAAAGCAGATTTAATAATGGAAATTAAAGATTTAAAAACTGATATAGAAAAAGAATATTCATTTTCAATTAAATCAGAACTTGGAAGTAAGCCAACAATTTTAAATGCTTCAAATGCTACTAATTTCATATATCAACTTGATGGATTTGATGATTTTGAAGCTGAAAATATTATGAAAATTACAAAGCAAACTGATAAAAAATGGCTTAAAATTAGAATAGCAAAAATTTTAGAACTTGTTAAACGAAAAAATTACAAATTAAAATTTATTAAAGCTGAAAATAGTCAATTTGAAAATAATTTAAAATTAATAGATAGTAAATTACCCTATTTAATTAGTGAAATACTATTATGCTTTTATAGTCATGAAAAGTTATCAGATATTAAGTCTTTAACACACCATCTATCAGAAATTAATCCATTACAAATAAATGAAAATCAAAAGTTTTTATTCTATAAAAAGAATATGATTGAACTTATTAAAGCATCTACATTTTATATGATGCCAACAAAACCATGGAATGGTAATTATGATGTTGATGGAGGAATTTTGACTGTTTTAAAAAATGGCAATGTCCTTCTCCATCATATTTTTTATAACAAAAAACAACTTGATGAATATTTATTTAACAATACTAAGTTAGAAACACCAAGTTCAACAAGATACAAGATGGGAGATATTTACAAAGAAAATGAAAATTATTATTTTAAGTTAAATTTACAAATAAGAATGAAATAAACCTTAAACAAGTATAAAATAAGATACTGTAATTGGAGAAATAAAAAAAACTACTTAACATTGAAAAACAGAAAAAACCAGAAAATTTACAAAGTAGGTCTCCTATTAAATTAATTAAAAATATGGTTAAAAGTATAATTAAAAGTATTATTAAAAATATTAAAAAAAGTATTAAAAATAATATAAATAATAATAAAAATAATAATTAAAATGATATAAAATATTTAAAATATAATGAAATAATAATAAAATATAATACAAAAGGTATAAAATAAAAATTAAAATGAAAATTAAAATGAAAATTATATAAAATAAACAAAATGAAAATTGAGAGTGATTAAAATTTTCAACCTACACAATGTAATCTCAATAAAGGATTTTAAGAAAAACGACATTGATTTTATTTTAAATGAAGCTGAAAAGCTTGAAAAAATAGCTAAATCCCAAGAAAAGTCTGATGAGCTATTTGGTAAAATATTAGGAATGATGTTTTTTGAGCCATCAACCAG
>JAISIT010000263.1 GCA_031261915.1 Candidatus Methanoflexus mossambicus | reverse complement strand
TAGTTTTTTTGAAATTATAATTATAAGAATTATAGTAAATACTATACCTAATCCAAAATATTTCTTTTTAATACTCATTTTATCATTTAAATTTGAATTTTATATTAAACTAATCAATTTTTTAAATTTAGATATTTTATTCTATATGAGGTTTATCAATAATTCTATAATTATTTAATTTTATTTAATTTTTAAAATTAAATATTATTAAGATGAATTTAATTTTAATATTCTGTTAAAATTAAGAAAATTAAAAAAACTCTTGATAAATGATAAATTATAAAATAACATAACTATTTATATACTTTAACATATATATAATTAATGGTGATTAAATCTTAATCACTAATAAACATTGGAAAAGAAATAATAACTCTCTAATTTTTCTTAAAGAGAAAAAAGATGATTTAATATTGTTGTATTTAAAAGATCTTGCTGGATAAAGTTATAATATTATAAATTAAATCTTTTAAAAATAGATTCTAAGGTAATGAATATTCTTGTTTTAAATTTTTTAGTCTTATTTTATTATATACTGCTCCTTTAAGGTGCATGAAGTTTTGCACAGTTTCTTGGGTTGAGCCTGGCAAATGTATTTCATATATACCTTTAAAAAATCCGTTACACGATTCACCAGCTTGCATTCTTTCTTTAGATATATTTTTATTTCCCCAATGTTTATTCTTTTTTAACATCCAGTCATAAATAGGATTACTTATTTCTTTAATTATTTTATACTCTTCACCATCTTTAAGACAATTATTTTTACTTTTACAGTTTTTACAAACTTTTTCTCCTGAAAAAATTTTATAATATTCTCTTTCATTTTCTTCTTTAGAAAGATTTATTTTTGTTTTAATAGGTATTATTTCTTTAAATTCTATTAATTGATTTTCAGAACATATTAAACCATTACTAACAGGTTTCATATGATTTTTTGAAAATTTTTCTTTTTGTGGTATTGTAATTCCTTTTTTTATTTTTTCTTCATCTTTTAATTTGGTATTTTTATATCTTGATGTTTTTTTATCATTGATTACTCCATTTTCATCATATTTTATTAATGTTTTAAGGTTTTTTAAATCATAATATCCTGAATCCATGATTTTTTTAGCTTTTTTCACCATATTTAAAAGTTCCTTATAATTTTTTCTTTCACCATATTTCTTTATTAGTTCAATTAGTATTTCAAAATTTAAGTATAAATCTTTTAAAACATATTCAAGGACACCATGATCATTAGGTAAAGATAATAATGGTGAACTTAATAATATATTTTTTTCAGTCATTACTAATTGTAAATTGAAAGCAAAATCAAATCTACCTCTTTTAGTCCTCATTAAAACAGATTCAGGGAAAGTGACACTTAAAACTTTAGAATTTCTTTCATTAAATTTCTCTTTAAATTCATCAATTCGTGAGATAAATGTTTCATTATAAAAAATAGGGAATTTAAAAGCAATTTTCAAAGCATCAAGCACTTCATGATCATTTTTGTAAACTATCATATATTCTTCTAATTTTCTCTTAAAAATATCAATACTTGTTTTACTATTCTCTTTTTCTAATAAATTATGTTTATACAATGTTAAAAAGGCTTCAAATTGTTTTCGTGTGATTTTATTAAATCTTGATGCTCTAATTATAGCATCTGTCCCATCAATGAAGATTTTTAAGAATTTCAGAAGATTATTTTCATTAAATTCCATTAAAACTAATAAAAATATCTTTCTAAAGAATAAAGGTGTTGTATCTTGAAGAAAACTTTTAATTGTTCCAATTTTTGGGATTTTACCACGAGTAAATATTAATAAATAGCGACTATCATCAAGCATATTTTCAATCTCTTTAAAAGTATCACATCTTTTAAATATGCAAAAAATAACAACACCTAATAGTAAAACTCTTGGGTAAGCAGGTCTACCTTTTTTAGCTTTAAAATTATCATCTAATTCTTCACATAATTCCATTACAGGATATGAAAATAAGAAAATGATAAATTGAATCATTTTCTTACAAGTTTTACTTTTATTTGCTCTCATAATTTTCAAAATTTTTTCTAAATTAAAATCAGATATTTTCATAATACTCATACTTATTCACCCACCAAAATTATTAAAAATAAATAAATAATTATAAAAAAAATAAAAAAAAATAATATGATAATATTATTTAATTTTAATAATTTAAATAGTTTAATATTTTAAATAAAATATTATTAAATATTATTTAAATGTTTTTAAATGGATATAATTAAACAAATTCTAATAAAAACAAATATATAATAAAATTAATTAATAATTTATTTAAAAAAAGTATGATTACTATTTATTCTTGAAATAAAATTTAATAAACAAATACTAAATAAAAAGAACAAATAATAAGTAAAATGAAAATTTAATTAAAAAAAACTTAAAAATTAATAATAAAATATAATTTTTATCCTTGATAAATAAAGTTATTTTAAATAAAAACAGTTTAAAAAAAGAAAAATAAAACTCTAAATCGAAACAAAAAATAAAGGAAAAAAGTTTAAGAAAAACAGATAAATTAATAAAATATGAAAAAGAAATAAATGTTAAAAAAAGAGCAAAATAAATCTTTATGCAAGAAAATATCAACAAATATTTAATACTGCATTTTAAACAATGATTTAGATTTTAATTAATTATTGGAGCTTAATAACAAAAGGAAGTAAAAATTAAAACAATATTAACAATACCAAAATAATATCGTGCGAAAAAGATTAAATAAAAAAAATAAAGGATAAAAATACTATTTTTTAAAAAAATATATAATTCAGTCGGTTTAATAAAAGTTTGAAATTTTTTAACATAATTTTAATTAAATAAAAACATGATTAAAAGAAAAAGTATGGGGATTAAATCAAAACAATTTAAACACCTGAAAAATAAATATAAAAATTCATGATTACATTAATTTATTCTAAGTTAAAATAGGAAAATCATAACCAATAATTCATTTTTAAAATAATAATGTCTAAAAACTAAAAATTATCAAATTTAAATGTTTTTAAAGAATTAATGAAAAAATAAACGGCTTTAAATTAAAAAAAGTTTTTAATCCAAATAATAAATAATAAACTTTTATTTTAAAAATAAACAATTTTTATTTAATTAAATAGTAAAATAAGAAATTTTAATTTAAATTAAAATTAAAGCTAAACCTCTTAACATTATTAATCAACTCCAATTTTTGATATAATTAAAATTTTATCTTCTATAATAAACTTTTATACCTTTTTCACAGACAGTTTCGGAACCTTTACGAGTATCCACATTATAATTTTTAATGTAATAAACATCTGCCTTTGCACTTTTATATCCATCACCGT
>JAISIT010000200.1 GCA_031261915.1 Candidatus Methanoflexus mossambicus | reverse complement strand
TTTTTATTAATATTATTTTTATTAATATTATTTTTATTAATATTATTTTTATTAATATTATTTTTATTAATATTATTTTTATTAATAATAGTTTTAATAATATTATTTTTATTAATATTATTTTTATTAATAATAGTTTTAATAATATTATTTTTATTAATAATAGTTTTAATAATATTATTTATACTAATTAAAAAATTAAGTATATTGATTAAAAAAGTATTTATTATTTTAAATATAATATATTAATAGTAATATATTATTTTATAAATTAGTTTATAAATTAAATTATTAAAATGTATTTTTTTATATTAATTTATATTTTTTTTATTTCTATTAACTTTTAAGTGTATTTAATCACTGATTTTATTAGTTTTTTATTATCTATTATTATTTTATTATCCATATCCTTTTGTTCATTGTTTCTTTATTATTTTGCTATTTCTTTAAATATTTTTATTTATCTGGTGATAAGTTGAGTAGAATCTCTATATTGGATCAAAGTAGATGTCAGCCAAAAAAATGTAATTATACTTGTATTGATTATTGTCCTGGTGTTAGAATGGAAGAAGACACCATTGTTATTGATGAAAAGTCTAAAAAACCTTTAATATCTGAAGAATTATGTAATGGTTGTGGTATTTGCACTAATCGTTGTCCGTTTAAAGCTATTAATGTTATTAATCTTCCAGAAACCTTAGATGATCCTATTCATCGTTATGGACAAAACAAATTTGAACTATTTGGACTTCCAACTGTGCGAAAGGGGAATGTTGTAGGAATTTTAGGTCCAAATGGAATGGGAAAATCAACAATTTTAAGAATTTTATCTGGAGAATTAATTCCAAATCTTGGAAATTATGAAATAACAGATGGCAGAAATGGTGGAAATGGTGGGATTGGAGAAAATAACTGGGATAAGGTTATTGAACACTTTAAAGGGTCTGAACTTCAACAATACTTTAAAAATTTATCTAATGGAGAAATTAAAGCTATTCATAAATCACAAATGATTGATCAACTTCCAAAATTTGTAAAAGGCAAAGTTAAACCACTTTTATTAAATCTTGATGAAAGAGGAAAATTTGATGAAATTGTTGATGATTTAGATTTAAAAAATGTTTTAGATAGGGAAATTAAACATTTAAGTGGTGGAGAGCTTCAAAGATTAGCTATTGCTGCAGCGAGTTTACGAGAAGCTGATTTTTATTACTTTGATGAACCAACATCCTGGTTGGATGTTAGTCAAAGATTAAATGCTGTTAAAGTTATCCGTTCCCTTGCAGAAAGTGGAAAATCTGTAATGGCTATAGAACACGATTTAGCAAGTTTAGATGCTCTTTCTGATTATGTTCATGTTTTATATGGTGAACCTGGGGGATATGGTGTTGTATCTGGAATGAAAGGAGTTAGAGTTGGAATAAATGCATATATAAATGGATTTTTAAAAGAAGAAAATGTAAGAATACGTAAAAATCCTATAGAATTTACTATTCGTCCTCCAACTGCAGAAGAAGAAGGAGAAGTTCTTTCATCATATACAAATATTGAAAAAGACTTTAAAGGATTTTCACTTGAATGTGATGCTGGAGAAATTTATCACGACGAGATTGTCACTGCCTTTGGTTCAAATGGTATTGGAAAAACCACTTTTGCTAAAATACTCGCAGAAAAGATTAAACCTACCACAGGCAAGGTAGATAAAAAGGTAGAAATCTCTTACAAAGGACAATATCTTGATAGTGATTTTGAAGGAAGAGTTGAGGATTATTTATATACTTATGCTTCAAGTTATGGTTCTAATCTTTTTAAAAGTGAAATTTTAAAACCATTCTCTTTAGAGGAGTTATTAGAAAAAAATTTAAAAGATTTAAGTGGTGGAGAACTACAAAGATTAATGGTTGCTGTTACTTTATCTCAAGATGCACAATTATATGTTTTTGATGAACCTACAGCATTTTTAGATGTTGAACAACGTTTAATAGCTGCAAAAACCATACGAAAAATCATTGAAAGTAAAAATGCTGCTGCATTAATTATTGACCACGATATTGTGTTTATTGATTATATCTCTGATAGAGCTATGGTTTTTTATGGAGAACCAGGATTAAATGGAATAGCTACAAAACCTACTGCATTAAAAGATGCTATGAACAAGTTTTTAGAAGATTTAAAAATAACATTTAGGCGAGATAAAGAAACTAAGCGTCCAAGAGTAAATAAATTTGATAGCTATTTAGATCGTGAACAAAAATCTAAAAATGAGTATTATTACATAAGCGATAGTTAAAATGTGTTTAAATATTTCAAAAAGATTTAAACAAATAATTATTATTAATTGAAATAATTAAATAATCATCACTATTAATTAAAATTAGTTTAATATTTATTTAAAACTTGTATTTCTTCTATTAATGGAGCAATATCGTTTTTAAAAGAAATAATAGATAAGTATACTTTAATTTATTACATTGAATATTTTAGAAAAAGTTAAAAAGTGAAAAGGGAAGTAAAAACAAATTTACTCCCAATCCATGAACCAACAATATATAATTTAATATTATTTTTTCAATATATAAAGTTTTCTATTTGTATGAAAGTAATACTTCTTTATATTAAGTAAATAAATATTATTAATGTAGACTCCTTTATTTAGTTGTTGAGCAAAAAATTAGGGAAGTGAAAAGCCATGATCCAACAATTAATTTTTTGGCTTTTTTGACTTCTACTAACTGGTAATTAAGCCAGTTCAAAGGGGGTTTGATAAAATGAATAATATTTTTACTTTAGAAATTGTTATTTTACTTTTTCTAATTGTTTTTTATATTATTAAACTTATTACACTTCTAATAGAATAATAAATAAAGTCTTTTTTTTCAAGTCAACTTAAAGGAGTTCTACACATTTATTTTTATTCATGTTTACCAATCTATTCATTATTTTTTAGCAAAATTATTTTAAAATAATAAATTATCCATTAATAATTTTAAATAATTTGCTCTGTCAAAAAATAAAAAAGTAAAAAATATCAATATTTATTAAGCAATAGACAAATTAACATAACTCAATATATTTATTGATTCATTTTTTTAAGTCTTTGATTTATTTTTTTAGCTTCTATTTTGAAATATATGTAAAATCCACCCCAAAATATAAATCCAATAATTAATGCGATTATGATCCAATTAACAATCACATTTAAACCTTCATTTAATGGAATCCATTGAAGATATATTCCTACGATAAATAAAGCAATAAATCCTAAGCCCATTTGAACTGTTGTTTGAATTAGAGTTGAAAGATCTTCTTTTTCATAAATGAAAGAACTCAATGAAAAAACAAGTCCAACAACAATACCTCCAAGTATTAAATTAACTATTTCATATCCATTTAGATAAAAATTATTAATTCCAATACTTAAAATCATTAATAACTCTACTAAACTTATAACTAAACAACCAGTGCTTGCACCTAAAAAAATTAATTTACAAATTTTAACAATATCCATAATAACCACCAAAATGAGTTTTTTTTAATTTAATTTATTTTATTTTATTTTAACTTTGATATCTAATTTTAATATTTAATTTTAAATTATCCTCTCATGTTTATATTAATTTTTTATTTATTCTATTACTTCCACATATTATTAATTTATTAAGTCATTCCTAATCTTTTTTTAAATTTTGGTAAATATTTTCTTGAAATAGTATCTTTTAAACCATTTTTTAAAGAAATAATCATAGATCCATTGAATGCAGGGGAGACAAAATCAATTTGATTAATATTAACAATCGTTGATTTTGATATTCTAATAAATGAATCATCTAAAATCTCTTCAAGTTCATACAATCGTTTATTAACTCGGTATCCTTCTTTTTTATTTTTTTTAGTTAAATACACAAGATTTTGATTATTTGCAGATTTTATTAAAGAAATATCTTTAAATTGCACAATATTGATTTTTTTATCATAATTTATAGGAATAACATCTATTTTTTCATTTTCATCAATATTCTTAACATTATCTATATTTTCAAGAAAATGAATAGCTTTTTCGATATTTGCATTTAATTTATTTGCTTTTATAATTGCTTTTGGATTTTCTATGTCTTTTGATATTATTAACTCAACTTCCAAATTATCACCTCCATAGTTTACATTTTTATGAATTTTAGTATATAAATGGTTTTTTAAAACTCCATAAAATACAAAAATTAACAGTTAAGAAGCATGATTTTAATGGTGAAATTTTAAAAAATTTAGGAGATATAAATTAATTTATTATTTTTTATAAATTTACATGAAAAATTAATAGTAACTGTTTTATGGAAAAATATTAAAGATCTATGTGTTTAAAAATTAAAAAAAAGCTAAAAATGGCATAAAACTTAAATTATCATTTAAATCTTAAAACTATAAAACTGCTAAGTCTTCATTAAATGATTTATGCAAATAATTGATTAATTTTTTAGTTAATGGATATAAAACAACTTCTACAAGTGTTTTTACTATTACTCCAGAAATAGCTAATGATAAAACAGTCCAAATGTCGTAAATATTTGTGAAAATGAAAAAAGCCAATGCATAAAATAAAAAACTATCAAGGAATTCTCCAACAATAGTAGAAGATAGCGCACGAACAAATAAACTATTATTTTTTTGTTTTATCCATTTAAATATGGTTAAATTGCCAGCTATTCCACATACAAATGCTATAAAACTTGCAAGAAATATTGCTGGAGTTATAGAAAACATTACATTAAATGCGCTATCCATTTGGACATTAGTGGATGGTAAGAATGTTCCAAGATAAAAAAAAATTGAAATAAAACAAACAATCCCATAAGTAATTAATTCAAGCTTTAATCCATCTTTAAATGAGAAAAATTCTGCCATAACATCATCAATAATGTATACTATTGGATAACAAAACATTGCAAGAGTTATTGTAAGAAAATAGACATTAAAAACCTTAGAAACACAAATATTAGCAACAAACAATGCTAATGAGGAAATTGCAACTAAAAAAATAGCTAAACTCTTTTTATTTTCTATAAATCCCATAATTTCACTTATTAATTAATTATATTATTATAACTTCTTTAATTATTAATATTTTTAATATTGCCATATTCATTAGCAATAATTTTAATAGTGCTAATTTTATTATCAATAATTTTAATAGTGCTAATTTTATTATTAATAATTCTAATAATCCTAATTTTATTATTAATAATTTTAATATTAATAAAAATATTAAATATAATTATTTTAATAAAATCATATTAATGGTTTTGGTGGGTTTGGAATGGCTAATTTATTTTCTTTTCCTATTTTCTTTAATCTTAATTCGATGAACTCTTTTCCTTTTTCTGATGCTGCAAATATTGGTATTGAATTTCCAACTGAGATTAATGCTTTTTTTCCCTCATCACGAATAGCTTTTGAAGCACAGGAGGTTATAACATCACAGTATTTATAGATTTCTTTTGCTTCATCCCTATCCATTCCAGTAGTATGAACTGCGAAGATATAAATATTTAAATTTGGATTTTCTTTTTCTAATTTTCTTAAATTCTTTCCATCAACCCCATTAGCTATTGTAACTGCAATATTTCCATATCCTTTATCCATAGCCATTTTAACTCCAGCTATTTGGTCTATTTTTGCATTAACTGTGTCAAAAACATTTTCATTCCCTATTTTTTCCATTATTTCTGGTATTGGGGATGTTTTTACAAGTCCTGAAACTCTTCCACCCACCCCTTGAGCTATTTTTGGTTTTGTGATGAGTACTGTTCCACAACCTTCACATACCATCACAGCACAGTCGATTATTTCATCTTCAAGAAGTGTTGAGAGTATTTCTGAAATTCCAAATGAAAGGAAGTCTTTCATCTCTATCACACGATCGGAAGAACACATTCCAAAATCAGCTATTCTAAATTCCATGTTTTCTTTAATAATTTCTGGTGTAATCTTTTCTATCCCTCGCCGTTTATGGAAAAGTGGACAATAATCTATTTTAGGTTCACTTACTTCAATTACTCTTCCGTCACGAATTAATACTTTAGCTTTCCCCATTGCTTCAATAATATGTTCATCCATAGTTTCACGATATTTAATTTATTTTAAAATAGATATATTATATTTGAATTAATATTTATTCTTTAATTAATATTTATTCTTTAAATTATGTATTTCTAATTATTTTTATTATTATATGGTTATTTCAAATTATTTTTGAATATAACTCATTATTTTTATTATAAAATTTATTTATTTAATTTATTATTATAATTAAATATTTATTATTTGTATTATTTAATTTAATTTATTTAATTTATTTAATTTATTTAATTTATTTTAATATATATTAATTTTTTAATTTAAAAATTAGTTTAATAAAAGATAATAATATGAAATATGTAACATGTCCAATTATATTAAATAAAAAACATGATAAATATGCTTTTAAAAGTAATAAAACGGATAAAAAGAGAATATAAAGTAAAAAAAGAAAATATAATAAAGAAAATAAAAAAAATTAAGTAAAAAAAAGAAAAAATAGAAATAAAAATAGAAAAAAATAAAATATGCTCATGTTCTATTTGGTTTAGGAGTAAAATAGCTAAAAACAGCAGCTATGACAAATATTGCAGAAAGAATTGTGAAAATCCATTTCATTGCTATATTTATTGTGTTATTGATAATATCTGGGGCTTCTGCTTTGACTTCGTCTGGAAGATCTGGATTTGCTCCTGTTTGCATTTTTTCAAAGTAATTGAAAATATTTGTGTGTATTTCATCTTTGCTCATATCATGACCAAAATTACTATCTTCAATAGCTACGCTAAGACCACCAAAGACACTAACAACAAGCAATACTCCAATCATAGCAGTTCCAACGGAATAACCTAAATTTTTGAAGGTATTAAGTAATCCTGCACCATCAGAACTTTTACTTTCATCAATAGCTGACATTATATAGTTAGTTAATTGAGAAAGAACCAAACCAATACCTACACCAAATATTATTGTTGCTGGAATAATATCCCAAATGTTTGTATTTAAAGAGAATCCACCACTTAGAAGATAAGTTCCAATAGCTGAAATAATAAATCCTATGGTTAACATCTGCTTAGGAGGAATATATTGAGATATTTTAGCTCCAACTAATGATAATAGCATAATAGCTATTGATGATGGTAGTAAAATCACTCCAGTCATGAAAGCATTTAATCCAATTACTTGTTGTAAAAATACTGGCATTATAAACATGAATCCTGCAAGAGGGATTTGTTGTAAGATTGCATTAACAATTCCCATTGAAAAAACCTTATTTTTTAATAATCTAACATCAGTTAATGGTTTTTTATTATTTTTAATTAATCTAAGTTCCCATGCAATAAAACAAATGAATAATATAATTCCTACAACAATTAAAGCTATTGCAAATGACCAGTTAGCAGGAGTATTAATTTGTAACATACCTAAAACAAATATAACAAGAGAAATAACTGATAAAACAGCTCCAAAATAATCAAATTCTTTAAATTTAATAGTTGACTTAGAATTACTAATATATTTACTAAATAAAAGTATGAGAATAACTATTATGAATTCACTCCCAAAAATCATTCTCCATGAAAGGTAAGTGGTAAAAAATCCTCCAAAAATAGGACCAATAGCTGATCCCATAGCTCCAATACCTCCCCATATTCCAAAAGCAGTTAATTTATCTTTTCCTTCATAACTTGTTCCGATTATAGTTGTAGTGGCTGGAAGCATGAGTGCAGCTCCAATACCTTCAAATATAGCCCAACCAATAAGAAGTATTTCCCAATCAACACTTGTTGAAGCTATTAATGTTCCTACACCATAAATAATACTTCCAGCTAAAAATGATTTCTTTCTTCCAATTACATCTTGTAGTTTACTGCCAATTAACATGAATGAAGCTATTATTAAAGAGTATAAAGCTATTATGGTTTGTATAGTTGTTAATTTTGTATCTAAATCCGTTACTAATTCAGATATTGCTACATTCATAGCAGACATATCTAAAACTATTATAAAAACAGCTATACAAACTACAATTGCAGGCATCCATTTACTACTACCTTTATTTTTTGTATTTCCTAAATTCGACATTTTAAATCACAGGAATCTTTTTTATATTTCATGAAAATCATAAATAGATTAATATTATAAATCTAATTATTTTAATATCATTATATATAGTTAATTTTTATTATCATTAATAGAATTAATTATATTTATTTATAATTTATCCATAATTACTTATAAATTTAATTAAAATATTATTAATATATAGATATGACTAATTTAGATATGGTCATAAAAGATTTAGTTTGATTGAAAAAATGAATAATAATTGAATAATAAAATTGAATAATAAGATTTATATTAAATTTAAATCAATAATTTTTTTAGAATTTGAGTATAAACTTAAAAATGAATGAATTACTTCTGAAAGATATTAAAAGCTATTATAGATTTTTAAAATATAAAAAAATAAAAATTTTAAATTTTTAGAGAAAAATAATAAGAATTAACATTTATTTTAATTTATTTTAATTTATTTTTCATGACAAATATAATATAAATAGATATAACTATAATTTTAAGATATAAGATGATTTAAGTGATTTTATGAAAATTAAAGATTTATTAAATGAAACAAATGGAAAAATATTTGTTAGGGGTGAAGATTATTATTATAATGGCTACATTTCTTCTTTAATATATGATCCTCAAAAAAATACTTATCATGGGGAAGTAGAGGGAAGTAACTTTAAAGATTATGATGTAAAAATTGAGCTTGATAAAGATAATAATATTCTCGATTATAGTTGCAACTGCCCATATGACTGGAGTCATGTATGTAAACATATAGTGGCTGTTTTGCTTGCAATTGAAAATGAAGACTATATTGAATCTTCCCAAAAACAAGTAGATTCAGAAGGTTCAGAAGATATAGTAGATTCAAAAGATATAGTGGATTCAGTAGCCCCCATAGAATCATTAAAATCGGCAAAATCAATTGAATTAGCAGAATCAAGTGAAACTATTGGAAATATTAGAAACATTAAAAATAAAAGAGGAAATAAAGAGGATATAATAAATTTAATAGCTAAATCAGATGAAAATGATTTAAAAAAGTTTATTATAGAAAAAGGATTTAAATATGGAGATTTTCAAAGAGATTTATATAGATTCCTTAAAAAACCAGGTGTTAATGAAGAAATTAAACTTTTAATTGGGGATATTAAATCTATAATTAGTAATAATAGCTATATTTCATTTGATAGGGATCCATATTATTTAGGTGATGAAATAGATGAATATTGTGAAGGTTTAGAGAAAATTTTTAATCAAGCAGAAGAATCTTTAAATGATAAAAGATACATGGTTCCTTTTCATGTTTCAATAGAACTTATTAATGGAATTAATAGTTTATTTGACTTCTTATTTGAAAGTTATTCAATAGATAATTTAATGGATAGTTCATTTAGGATGTTAAAAGATGCATGTGACTTAATTAAGATTAATGGAACTCTTAAAGAAAAAGAAAGTTGTTTTAAACTCTTAATTAAAAATTCTAAAAAGAAATTTAGTCTAAATGAGTATAATTATAATTTTATTAATGAAACTTTAAAATTTATAAATAAATCAAATAAAAACGAAGTATATGATGCAATAGATAGTATTGAAGATGGTGAATATTATTACTCTGAAAATATGATTTTAAAATCAAAAATTATTGAAATTACAGAAGGTAAAGTTGAATCAGAAAAATTTAAACGAAATAATATTCAAATTGATGAATTTGCTATGGAATTAATTGAAAAAGCAATAAATAATCAGGATTTTAAATACTCTGAAAAAATAGCTTTAAAAAAAGTAAATGAAAATAAAAATAAAAATGGGTGGAATAAAGATAAATGGGAAAAAATTTTATATGGTATTTATGATTCATTTAAAGTTATTAATAAACAGATAGAAATAGCTAACAATCTTCTTAAAAAAGGAAATTCGAGCTATTACTTTATTTTAAAAGAGTTATATGCTAAAATTGGAGAATTAGATAAAAAACAAGATGAATTATTTGATATATTGATTGAAAACTCTACTTTCAATGATTATGCTCCAATATTAAAAAAAGAAAAACAATGGGAGTTATTATGGGAAAAAGTAAAAGATCACCCAGATAGTATTTTTGAATATGGTCCAGAATTAGTTAAAATATATAAAGATGATGTTTATAAATTTTATTTTGATGTGCTAATTAATAAAGGTGAATCTGCTAATGATAGAAAAAAATATAGGTTATTTGTTAAAGATTTAAGAAAATTATATGATATTGATGGAAAAAAATATGCTGATAAAGTTTTTGATTATTTTAGAGAAAATTATAAAATAAGAAGAGCAATGCAAGAAGAATTAAATGTTTTAAATTTAAAAAGAAATAGAAAAGAATAATTTTATCAAATGTATTGATAATAAATATGTGTCAAACATTAATACTACCAGAATATTAATAATATTAATAATGACAATAATAATAGTAATAATGTTAATTAAAAGAAGATATTATATTTCTTCAGACTGTTGTTCTAAACTTTTGATTAAAAAATAAATAGGATATAGATTATTTGTAAATGTATAATGTCCACTTCGTTTAGCACCCTTATATTCAATAATCTTTAAATCTCTGGCTCTTTTTAAAAAATGACCAAAAACTTTTTCTTCTTTTTCAGTGAGTAAATGTGCAATATCACTTTTTCTAAAAGAATAATCTTTTTCTAAATCTTGTGTGAAAAAATTTAGTCCTAACTTGTTAAAAATATCTAAGTATTTATCACTTCTAATAGAACTATCTAAATCTCTTTCAAGATATTTAAAGCCAATTTCATTACCTGCTCTAATAATTCCCTTTAATGCATCATTATAATCAATACATTTATCAGTATTTACCCAAAAAACACCATCACCAATTTCCTGCATCATATTCGGCAAACCTGAAGAAAAATGAACCATAAGCTCTAAAGCATCATTTTTAATTTGAATATCTGATAGTTTGAAAGTTTTAATAAAAAAATCTTGAATTTCATTGTTTTTCAATTTTTCTACTTTAATATGTTTAAATATTCTTGTAAAAGAAGGATTATGTTGATGCAATTTCTCTAATTTTTCGGGATAACTTGCAAGAATCATTGCTAAAGGTATTTTATTTTTAAATCTTGTGGATAATGTATCTGCAAAACTTTTATACCAATTTGCAAAGTTAGGATTATCACTTAAACCATTAAGATCATCAACAATAATTAAAAGACCATCTTTATCCTCAAATTTAGAAATAATCTCTTCTAAAACAAAAGCAAAATTATCTTTAAGGTGATTAATAGTTTCTTTATCATTGTTTAATTCAAGATTAGCTCCTGCGAAACCAACACTTTTAACATGTTTTTTAAAGCTATTTATTATTTTGCTAGACCATTTTTCTTTAACAATTTCATTTAATAGTCTTTCAACGATTTGATGAATTAAAGAATCCACATCATGAATTCCATCATTAAAAACATGAATTCCCACCATTTTATATTTTTTCTCAGCAATATCTTTAAAATAATTAGCTAAAGATGTTTTACCCATACCTCTCTTTCCACTTATAAAAAAATGTTGAGGTATAGATTTAGATGATTGATATAAATATGGCAAATAAAACTCAATGATTTCTTCCCTACCTTCAAATTTTTCAGGAACAACAGGATCTTGGGGTTGAAAAGGGCTTATTTTTTCTTCAAATCTCATTTGAATCTCCTAAAATTTAAATATTCATTGGATAAATGTTGTAGTTAGTAATGTTAGTTAAAAAAATCATGACTAATATTTACATATTCAATATATAAAACAAGTTATAATTTAGAATTGAATTTTAATACATATAAGTTTTACTATTAATAAAAAATTTAATTTGTAAACCATTATTTCCTAAAAGAACTTTTAAGATTTAAGTTTTATTTAAAACTTATTTCATGAATGATATTTTTTATTATTATAATTTTAACTTATTTTCTTACTATTAGGGAAAATATTAATAAAGATGATTACAAATATAATAAATAATTAATAATTTTAATAAGGTGAACAAAATGACTTATAGAGTTAATGCTAATCCAAATATGATAAAATGGGCTAGAAAAAATGCGAGATTTGAATTTGACGATTTACCAAAATCTCTTAATAATGCCCATTTATGGGAAAGTGGTGATTTAAAACCAACTTGGAATGATTTAAGGAATTTAGCTAAAAAATATAAAAGACCTCCAGTATTTTATTTAAGATCAGACCCTCCAAAAATTGAAAAAATTGATTTTATAGAGTTTCGCAGCGACAGTAAAATCGATAAATTTAGCCCAGATTTAAATTTAGAAATTAATAAAGCTAAATTTCGCAGAAATATCTATTTAAATATTCATGAAGAAAATAATATGAATATAACTGATTTTTCTAAAAATTTGATTGCGAATAAAATAAATAATAATCAAAAAACCATAAAAAACATTGCTAAAACTATTAGAAACTTATTAAATATTTCTTTAGAAACACAATCCCAGTGGATTGAAAATGATAATGGAAATAAAGATTATAATCATTCAAAATTTTTATATGAATGGAAAGAAGCTATTTCCCAATTAGGCATACTCATTTTTGAAACAGAAAATGTTTTAGAATCTGAAATGAGTGGATTATCAATATACTATGATAAATATCCTATAATTTTGTTAAATGGAAAAAATAAACCAAATAGAAGAATTTTTACTTTAATTCATGAATTGGTTCATTTAATGATGGGTATAAGCACAATATGTGATGTAGATATAGACAATAAAAAAGAATTTTTATGTAATCAGATTGCTTTTGAAGTTTTAGTTCCTCTTGAATCTCTTAACAATGCTAAAATATCTAAAAATAAATTTGTAAAAGATCATGAAAATGAAGAATGGACTTCAAGAGAACTAGGAACATTATCCCATATTTATGGAGTTAGTAAACAAACAATGATTATACAACTATATAAATTAAAAAAAACATCAAAAACTTTTAAAGATCTAACTATAAACTCTTTAAAAGAATATAATCTCATATTAAAAAATAAAGAAAAAGAAAGACAGAAAAAAAGCAATGGTGGAGCCATGGCTCCAGTGCAAAAAGTTAAAAAATATGATGGAAAACCATTTTCAAGATTTATTGTTTCTGCCTATGAAAATGGATTTATTGGACCTACAGAATTCAAAAGATATTTGAATTTACATATTAACTTAATAGACTCTCTACATGATGAAATTTTCAAATTATAGGCGCAGATTGAAATGTGTTTTATTATTGATACAGATTCGTCAATACATTTAAAACGAAATTATTCTCCTAAAGTATTTGTAAGTTTATGGGATAATCTTGAAGAAATGATAGCAAATAAAGAATTGATTTCCCTTAAAGAAGTCCAAGAAGAATTATCAAGAAACGATCGAGAGTTCTGGACAGGATTTCATGACAGATTTGACTTTTTCATAGAAGCCACAAATGAAGAAATAGATAGATTTAAAGAATTAGAAGGTTTTAAAGTCTATGACACCTTATGGTGTGATGGAGAGTCATTAGCTGATCCATTATTAATATGTATGGCTCTTCATAATGAGTATACTATAATTACTCAAGAAAATCAAAGAAGTGAAATGAGAATTCCTTTTGTTTGTAGTAATTTAGGAGTTAAATGTTTAAACACAAATCAATTCTTTGAAAATCAAAATTGGAAGTTTTAATTTCATGTTTATATGCCATATAATTTTTAATTAGAAAAAATACAAGATAGGATTATTATGAATGAAAATAAATACATTGATGCATTAAAGTTTAAACAAAAATTACAAGAAAATGCAAGAAAAAGATATCAAGGTAAAAGTCCCCATGAAATTATAGACTGTATTAATAAAAATGCTTCAAAATCAATATTATATAGAAAAAGTAAGAATAAAGACTAATTGAATAATTTTAAGAAATAATTTATTTTTTATTCTTATTTTCTATTTTATTTATTAATTTAGTGACTTCCTCTATTCTTTTATCATGATCTGATTTATATAATTTATCTTGTATTGGCCTATATTTATCATATTCTCTCATAGCTATTTTATCAGCATTTTTTCTACTAACTTTTCCTTTATTGTCTAATATATTGAAATCATTAAGTAATATGTAGTTATCTAATAATTCAGCCCAATCTTTTAAAAGTAATGGTTTTTCTCTTTGTCTATGAGTTTCTACTCTCATTTCTGCAGTTGTTAGAAATCCATCAACTAATTTATTAGCTGTTTTTAGTTCAGTTTCATTTAAATAATTTTTAGAAATTACCACATCAGATGCATGAATTTTAGTTTTTGGAGAACCCTCCCATGTTATTAAACCCATATTTATTTCATCTGCATCTGCTCTTTCTACAATTATTTCTGGAGCAGTTTTACCAGAAACAGCATAAATTACTTTATTTTGAACTTTAACAAAAAAATCTCTAGTTATCTTAGGATTATCATTGTAATCATAACTTAATGCATATAAATCAGTGATTTTCTGATAAACTCGTCGTTCAGAAACTCTTATTTCCCTTACTCTTTCAAGTAATTTATCAAAGTAATCCCTACCAAATCGACTACCATTTTTTAATAGTTCGTCGTCTAAAACAAAACCTTTAACCATATATTCCTTTAAAACATTAGTAGCCCATATTCTAAAGTCAGTAGCTTGTTTAGAATTAACACGATACCCAACAGAAATAATAGCATCAAGATTATAGAATTTTGTATTATAGTTTTTCCCATCAGAAGCAGTTATTTCCATTTTGGAAACAACTGAATTTTCATCTAATTCCTCATCTTCAAAAATATTTTTAAGATGTTTACTTATAGCAGGAACCTGAACATTAAAAGTTTTAGCCATAGATTTCTGAGTAACCCACAAAGTCTCATTCTCATTATCAATAACAACATCTAAAGTTACAGCACCCTCAAATCCTTTGTATAATAATGTTGTTTGTAATTTATTTTCTTTAATTTTCATGAAATCACTTTTACTCCGTATTTTTTTATTTTTATTTTTTTTAAAATATAGATTAAATAGAATTCTAATATTCTTTCATTAAATTAAAAATATAAATTACTAACTCAGTAATATAATTAGGAATTGTTTTAAAATAATTGAATAAGAAATAAATAAGTTTTAATTAATTAGTTTACATCCAAAATATGATCCTCAATAATTTCAGATAATTTCTTAATTGAATTAGAACATTTTTCCAATAAATTTCCATAATTCTCTTTAAGATCCCCATCAGGATACTCTTCATTAGTATTATGTGCAGTTATAAATCTCCTATAATCATTTAATTCAATTAAAGGAGTTATAATACAATCAATAGTTGATTCAGGAATTTCTTTCTTTTTTAAACATTTTTTTAATTGTTTAATTGATTTTAAACATTTTTCATGACATTCTAATTTTTTAGCTAATTTATTAATCGTTTTTGAATTTAATCCCTCAATTACAATTTGATATAATAAATTAATTTGGTCTTCCCACTCTTTTTTAGAATCAGTTAACACATAATCTAAATTTTTAATATTTTTTGTTGGACTTGAACTTTTTAATTCCCAAATATTAAATTTATTTCCATCAATATGTATTTGTGGAAGATTGCCTAAATTTTGTTTTAAAGATTGTAATGGGTGAGAATAATCATATCCCCAATCTCCTTCAAAATCCGATTTAATCATATGTTCAGGAAGTCCAGCTTTTGGTTTTTCATTGAAACTTTTCCAATAAAGCTGTTCATTGTATGGAAGTCCTGAAATATCTTTAAGATATATGATAATTTGATTTTCATCATTTACATCATATTTAAGTGTCCATGTTCCCATACAAATAATTGATCCAAGCTCAAATGAATATTTTTCTGGATCACTTTTATATTTTGATAAAACTTCTGGTTTAAAATAAATAGGGCTTGTTCCATAAGGTAGATTAGATTCAATGAAATAATTTCCAATTTTTTCTGGATTACTTGACCATTCTATGATTTTTTTATTTTTCCAATCATGAATAAGAAAATCTATATATTCTCTTTCTTCTGCTATTCCATTTAGTTTGTTATTCATGACTTCATCAGAAATATTATTTTTAATTATTTGGAACCCTCTCAAAAAAGAATATAAAATTTTTCCATTATCATCTTTTTTATAATTTAAATTAGCATAAATTTCATTTTTATTGTCAGTAACTGGATATTCTTCTTCATCACTTCGAGACCCAAAATTCCAAGAATTTCCATCCCATCTTTCAGCCTGAAAAAAACGAATTAAAACTGAATCAGTTAAGTATAAATAAAAAAATAAATCATCTTTAGTAATAGTACATAATCTTAAATTCTTAGAATCTTCAATTTTTGCAACTGTAAAATAATCTCCATTTTTATCAAGTTTACAAAAACTTTTTTTAGGTTCATAAAACGAAACATCTAAAATATGGGCTATTTTTTGATTAAATTCTATTATGGAATCTGTATTGTTAAAAATATCTCTGAAGAAGAAAATTGGTTCGCCAGAAGATAAAAATTTTGGGGAATCTCCATCATAAGGATCAGATAGTTCTTTGCTACTCCTGCTACTCCAATAAGAATAACCATTATTATAATCAATTTCCCAATTAATCAATTCATTCACATAATCGTCTTTTAAACATTTTTTTGGTAAAATTAGAGAATTCAACCATATTTTATTATTAAAAATATGTGTTGGTATTGTTTCTATTGAAGAATTTAAAAGAAAATTTAAAAAATCTTCTATTTTATACTCTTCATCAATATTATAATCTTCAAAATTTTTTATATAGTTTTTAATATCCTTAATTTTCATAATATCTTCTTTAAATCATTAATATTTTATTTTCATTTTAAAAAAAGCCTTTTGCATTAAATTATTAAATAAATTATCAATTTCACATTTATGCAACGAAATTTTTACTTTCAAATGCATATCCATTTTTCTATTTTAACATATTTTCCTAATTTAATTTTTTCCATACTTTTCCTCGTGAAACTTATAATTATTTGGATATCTAAGGAAGATATCGTCCTTTGAATTCATTTTTTTCTAACTTTTTTAAATCGTCTTCTTTAGATTCAATGCATTTATTAATCCTGTTTATATGATCTATAAATTTAGATGGATGAGGTAAATTTTTAATCATTTTAATAATATTCTTATAAAATTCAATTTTGGATTGAACAATTGGAATATAACTTCCAAACCAATATTCGGGATTCGTAGAAACTGGAATATTTTTAAATGCCTCAAAATTATCATTTTTTAATAAAAATTTTCTTAAAAATTTTATAAAACATTCGTCTTCATAAGTATTCAAAATCATATTAAAAATAGATTCCATATGCCTTTCTGATTGTTCTGATTGATAATATGATTCAATAAATTTTGAAATATATTTAGATTCATATTCAATATTTCCTTCAAAGAGTAAATTAAGAGTATTAAATCCAGAATCATATTTTGGAGAATATTTTATCAATGATTTGATTATTTCCTCAACAATATCATTGTCTGGATAATTGGGATTAGTGAAAATAAAGGATAAAATAGATTTATACTCTGTATTAAATGACTTATGATATTTTTTAATAAATTCTAAAGGAAAATTTTCATCCATTTCGCATAATATTTCTAAATCTTTTTTATTAAAATGATTATTTCTAATATCTTTTATTATAATTCCCACAAGATCTTTTAAAATATTTAAATTATTTTCAAAATGAGAATAGTTTGTTGAAATAAAATCTGACCAATCAAAACTCAAATTTTCTTCATTTTGTTCCCTATCAATTAAAATTTTTACCATGAATTGTAAAATATTCTTCATTCCTGTTGCTAAAGGAATTTCGTCTTTGTATTCTAAAAAACAACTATTATATAGTTCAAAATAATAATTAAGTTCTAAAATTGGCAATAAATTAAGATTAGGTTCATTTTTAAGAAAATTAATAAATTTTAAAAGTAAATCTTTATTAATTTTTGATTTTTCTAGATTCTTAAAAAATATTCTATTTAAATATTCTTTTTGAGTATATTCTCCCTTATTTAATAAAGAGTATAACTTTTCAATATTGATTAAATTTTTATCCATAATGTTAATTAAGAAATCTCCACTGAGATTTAAAGTATAATATTTTTCTTGGTAATAATCAAATGCAAAACAAAAACAATTAATATTTTTTTCTGATAAAACTTCAAAAAATTGACTTAAATAAATCATTGGAGGATTATTTCTATCACTCAAAGTTATTTCGTTCATTACATCTAAAATTTCAATTATATATTCTTTATTAAGCTGTGTCTTCAAATCATCTTTTATTTCTTCTTTTATTTTTGAATCTAAGTATTTAAGAAAATCATAACCATTGGTTGATGATTTATCCTTATTCTTTAATCGCCATTCTTCTCTTTCTTCTACAATATCATGTAAGTCATTGGAGTAAATCAATGATTGTTTTATTAATTTTTTATTTAAAAATGAATTAAAATTAGATTTTTCTTGAATATTATTATTTTTAAGCATTTCAATATAATCATAACAATATTTAGAATAAATGTATTGATTAAAATCCCATTTTTCAAATAATTTACAAATTAAATCCTTTTCCTCTGAAATAACTTCAATTAATTTATCATCGTGAATTTGAAACATATATTTTTTAAATATGCTTTCTACATCTTCAGGATAAACATCATTTAATTCAATTAATTTATTAATAATTTTTCTCCTTAAACTTTTCAAACTTTCATTTCCAAATAATTTAAATGAATATATTTGAACAGTCATTAGGTGTGAAACAGGACCTATTTCTTCATAACCGTCATGTTCGAAAAAATGGTAAATGTATGAAATAAAAATTTTATCTGCAAGTTTTTTTTCATCATTATCATCTTTTTTTGAAATTAGAAAGTCTATAATGATATTTTGATACTTAAAATCAAGATTTTGATCATTTTGCTTAATAGCAAATCTATCAAAAATCTTTTTTATCACAATAAGTGGAATATCTTCTGAAAAAGGATTTAAAATTATATCAAAAGCTATATTCAGTGCATCTTCAGAAATATTTTCATCAAATCTGTATAGTTTAGATAATAAAGTTATGTAAGTATTTTTATTAGAATTAATATACCAATTAGAATATTTATTATTTTTAGGTATTTCTAATGAGGATATATTTAATTTATTTTCATTTGATTCTTTGATATTTTTTTTAATAAAATCTAATGTTTCAATAGGATAAATGAAATAGAATATGTTAAAAAATTTAAGCAATAATTCATTATTCTTTTTAAATTTACTTTTTAGAGGTTCTAAAAATTTTTTCATGTTATTTTTAAAACTCTTAATATTTGAAATATCCTGAATATCTATAATTTTGCTATTAATTTCTTTAGCATATTCTAAAATAAATTCTTCAATCCATTTTTCAAAATCAAATAGTGGATAATCATCTAAAAACACTTTATAAAATATATATGTAGATAAAATATCATCTGAAATTTTGACAACTTCATTTTTATAGATTTCTACAAGTTCTTCTTTGTTTAAATCATTAATTATGTCCCAACTCAAATTAAAATCAAATTTTTCTTTTAAAATATGTAATATTTCATTATATTTCTCATTGTTTTTATCTAATTTTTCAAAAAAAGATATTATGCCCAATGTTTTTAAATTATCATCATTATTTAAAAATAAATTATTTTTTTTATAATTCTCAAAATAATTTTTATATGTCATTATAGGATTTTCTAAATATGATCCATCATTATCATTAATTATTGGTAATGCTGCCATTAATGCAATAGCAGGATTTCCATTAGAAAGTCTAATAATTTTTTCTTTTACCCAGGAATTGAATCTATAATTATTTATCTCTTCTAATTTATTTATCATTTTGTTTATATCTTCATATTCCATTTTTTCAATTTCAATTAATTCTCTAGAAGGATAATTTATTAAATCAGAATATAACTTATCTTTAAATTGATTTTTAAGAGATATAATTATTTTAATATCATTAGGAGTATTTTCTAAATATCTTACTATTGAATCAAATTTATTAAAAGTTCCGTCATAATTATCGAAAATTATAATATATTTTTTATCTTTCAAAATTAATTTTGAAAATGAGTCTTTTAATTCAGTGTTATAATCATTAACAACAATAGCACGGTAGTCATGCATATTTGAAAATTCTTTTGCTATTTCCATTGTTAATCTTGATTTACCCATACCTTGATTTCCATATAATGCTACAATAAAATTTTTTGAAATAGACTCTAAAATATACTTATTAAAATCTTCATTTGGAATAAAAGGGTTTTTTAAATCAGGTCTCATACCATTTTTACTTTTTTCCAAAAAGCTATCAATTGTTGTTAGTCCATTAAAATTAATATTGTCTATGAAATCACTAATAGCCGGACAATATCTTAATTCTTCAGCTAATTTTTGAATAGAATAAATAGTAAGTTTTGCATCTTTATTAAACTCTTTAACTTTACTTTTTAATAATTTATCTTCTTCTGGTTTAATCTTACTTGTAAATGCCAAAATAATTTCGGAAATATCATTATTATTGATTTGTATTTTATTGCCATTAATCCTCGTTTCTTTAGTATTAAAACAGTGTTCAATATCATTATTAAGTTTTTCAATAAATTTTGTTTTATTATCTAATTTATCTTGAGTTGTAAATTCCGCAAAAATATATTTTTCTTTGTCATTATCATAAAAAAAACTATCTGGTGTTCCTTGGGATGTTTTATTTTTACCTACCACACTTCCTGGTGATGAAATATAATTATATCCAATATATGACAAAAAACTATTCATTAATGTTTGAAAAGTTGCACCATCCATACTTTTAAGTTGTTGTTCTATTATTTCTTTATACATTTTATCACTATTGTTTATTTAGTTAATATAAAAGATTTTAAATTAATTATTATAATTGTTATACATTTCTTCTAATTTAATAGATATTCTATTTTTTTCTATATTATATTTAGGTGGTTCTTTAGGCCAAACCTCTAACATTTTAAAAAAATCAAAGTTCTTTATAATCTCAATTTTAACTTTTGGAGAGATTAATATTTTGTATCCAATTGGAATATTGATATTTTGAAATTTCACTCCATTACATTCAATATTAATTTTATTTTCTTCTGTAAAACTTCTTGAATTTTTATTTAGACTTTTAAAAGCACAAAAATCATCAATATTGATTTTTTTATCATTATCTAAACACAATACGAGCAAACCATCTTGTTGATTTGCATTAGGATTAGTTTGATGATCTAAATCTAATTTTAGCAAATTTTGATTTTCAGATTGATTATCTTCAAAAATATACTTTTTGAAAATCCATAAACAAGATTCTTTTTTAAACCATTTATCTTCCCAATCATCTTCTTCCTTAAAATCTCCAGCTATTAAAAAATATAATGCGATTTTAAGATCATATGTAAAATCTATTCCAATTGTAGGTAATTCATTATGTTGACTTAATCCTATTTCATTTTTATGTTTATAAAAAATAGTTTTACATTCTTCTTTTGTTATTGTGTTAAAATTAATATTAGGAAGTTCATCCGTAATTATTTTATTTTGTTTCATCGCTAAAAACATTTTAAAAACTAAGCTATTATATTCATTTGTTGGATTATATAGTAATTTATTAACATCTTTGTCAATTAAATACTTTTCACATCCTTTGCATTGTTTTCTAAAAAGTTTTGGTTGTAATTTATCGGAATAATTGCTATCTCCTCTAAAAATAAATTCTTCATTAATATTATTCAATGAAATTTTTAAATGATTCTTTAAAAATTCTTCTAACTCAGAATAACTATTTATTTTTTTTATTTGAAAAATTTCTGTCATGAATCTCCTGAATTTTTCTATTTATTCATTTTGTTTTCAATATAATACTGTTTAGCTTCCTCATGTATTTGAGCAGTGGTTTTGTCTTTCCATAAATCTTTTTGCCATTCAGTATAATCAAATTCATCTCGTTTAATAAGATCTATAAATCTTTCAGCATCAACTAAGCCAAAATTTTTTATTATCGTTTTCATAACTTCGCTTCTAAGCACAGTTTCGCTTTTCATTTTTTATTCCTCCATTTCTTCAATAAAAGTAATTGGATTTACTATTTTTATCCCATCAACTTGTTTTTTAAGTAATTTAACATCTGTGGTTATAAAATATTCACATTTGCTGTATAATGCACAAGAAATGTGTAATGCATCTTTCTTTTTTATTCCTTTAATTTCTAATTCTTCTGTTTTATTTAATATTTCATCTAAAGGTTTACAATAAAATATTGATTTATTTTCCCAGCTTTGAATATTTTCTCGTCTTTGACGATAAGGATTCTCTTTATTTTCATAATCTAAAATATAAGACCATACTAAATCATATTTTCCCTCATGAACCTTTTTTTGAATATGTAATTTCGCCATACTCTCTAATCTTATTTTCATTTGTTTTTTATCATCATAAGGTCGATTATAACAGCAGGTATCCAAATAAATTCTCATTTTATCATTTTTATTTTTCTTTAAACACAAATAGTAAAAAATAATAATTATAATAAATTAAAGAAATAAATATTAAAAAATAGCTATTAAAAAATAGCTATCCTAATCATTGTTAATTATTGTTGGAATCTTTTTCTGTCCATTAGTTCTTGTCGTTTTCCTGCGTTCCAGCCACCTGATGAGGATTTTGCTCTGCCTACTTGTTGGACGTATCCTGTTATTCTGTCGTACCATTCTACGTCGTCGGATTCTCCACATGTTGGGCATTTTCCGCTTAGGCCTTTCATTAGGGTTTTGCATTTTATGCAGAAGCTGAATGCTGATGAGTAAGCCCAGAATCCTATGTCTGATTTTTTAGCTATTTTGTTTGTTAAGCTCATTAGTGACTCTGGATCTGAGTAGGATTCTCCCATGAATGCGTGGAAGATGTGTCCACCTGCTGTTATTGGGTGGTATTGTTCTTCTATTTTTATTTTTTCAATCAAAGATATATCTGAATTTACTGGGATGTGTGATGAATTTGTGTAGTAATTTGCTTTATCACTGCCTTGTAAAATAGCTTTATCTTTAAATTCTTCTTTATCTAATGTTGCAAATCTGTAAGCAGTTGATTCTGCTGGGGTTTGAAGAACAGACCATCTGTAACCTGTTTCTCGTTTTAATTCTTCTGCTCTTTTATTGAAATGTTCTATGACTTTGATACCGAATTTATTAGCATCTTTATCATCTATTCCTGCACCAAATAATGCAAGTAACATTTCATTTATACCTACAAAACCAAAAGATAATGTAGAATTATTTATTCTATAATATATGTCATCTTCAACTTCTTGATTTAAAAATGGAAGTAAATTATAATTATTTAAACAATTTAAACCTTGTTCTCTTCTAATAAGTAGTGCTTCAACAGCCATGTCAATATATGAATTTAAGAATTCAAAGACATCATTTTCATCTCTTGACTTGTATCCAATTCTTGGGAGGTTCATTGTAATATATGCAAGGTTTCCTGTTCTTAAACAGTCTTCATCCCAGTCTCCTGTCCAATTATCCTGAAGACATGTTCTGCATCCCATATAATTTGCCATTTTGCCTCTATATTTTGGAAGTAAATTTGCAAAATAGCTTGATCCATATTTAGCAGATAGTTCATGGACTCTAAGTAAATCTTCCTCGTAATTTCCTTTAAGATATTCTTTTCTTAGAGTGTAAATTGTATTTGGGAAAAGATGAGGTTTTCCATCGGAATCTCCTTCAAGTAAGGTTTCTGTAAATGCTCTTTGAATTAATCTACTTTCTTCTTCAAAGTCACCATAGACACCTGCAACTTGTCCTTTTGGTCCATAAGCTGTAACATTCTCTAAAAACTTAGGAACTCCAAATTCTAAACTCATACTTGTAAATGGGACTTGAGAACCTCTTGCAGCATAAGCCATATTCAAATTGTAGATTAACATTTGAACTGCTTGTTTAATCTGTTGGTAACTTAATCCACGGGCAAATGGTGCTATGAAAACATTCCATAAGGACATTCCTTGCCCTCCAGACATATTTTGCTGTGCTGCAAGCATAATTTCTCCTGTATGGTTCATTAATGTTTCTATATGGTTTGGTGGTCCTGCAACAGATGTATGATCTCCTGTTCCATCTACTTTTAATCCATATTTAATAAATGTCCTTATATCGTGTTGCATACAGTTTAATGGGCGTCCAGCAAAGAATTCAAGGTCATGGATATGGATATCACCAGACATATGTGCATCGGCAAGGTGTCCTGGGAGCATATGTATAAGAGCATATTGTTTAAGAGCTTCATCAGCAACATATTTATGGACGGTTTCTGGATTATGAATCATGTTTGCATTATCTCTTGAACCGTTTTCTATAAGTGATGTAATGTTGTATACTGGAATACCAAGACGAGTATATTTACTTCTTAAATCTTCTAATCCATATTCAATTAATTTGGTATTAACAATTTCCCTAATCATTGGAGCTGTTAAATATTCCACATTAAGTTTTTTTAGTTCTTTTAAGACTTGACTAGCTATTTTGAAAGCTGTTTCTTGTGATGCACCAGTTTCTTCAACTAAAGTGTTTGCAATCTTGCTTAAATCGAATGGTTCTATTTTATCTCTTGTTGTTCTAACTTTTAATGCATTTTCGGCAAGATATTTGTTAGCTATTTCTTCATCTAAGTCTTCAAGTAATTCATATACCAATTTTTTTATTTCTTTAGTTTTTATTCCATCATAAACAGCAGAATTTACTTGATTTAATATTTTTTGAGAGTCTCTAAGTGATGTTCCCACACTAAGCAATGATTTTAACAATTTTTCATTACTAAATTTTTCTTCAATATTGTTATTTTTTTTGACATTTAGAATGTTAACTTCACTTTTATCTAATATTTCTGACTGTTTTTCCATAAAAAACACTTTATCCTTTAAAAAATATTTATTCGTATTCTAAATTATTTTTTTTAATTATTTATTGATTTATATTAGTTTATATTGCATTATATTAATTTATATTACATTATATTAATTTATATTACTTCATATTACCTTATATTATTTTATATTACCTTATATTACTTTATATTACTTTATATTAATTTACATTATGTTATATTGATTTATAATATATTATATTAGTCATATTGTATTTTTTCTTTTATTAAATCTTTATTTTATTATGATTCCATATCAATATTTTTAATATTTACATCAATAATATATTTAGTTTTATACTTATAAAACTTTTTATTTTTATTTTGTTATTATTGTTTATATACACAATAATATTTAGTTTTAATTATTTTTAAATGTTTCTCTTTACAATATAAATACCATTTATTTTTGATATTACTCATTTATTGGTATTTATTACTCTAATTGTTAGTATATATTCGTTGTTTTTTTGATTATGACACATATTAAAGATTATATGATTTGTATTAATTTTAAAGTATCATTATATTTTTAGCTATTTTAACAATTTATTTATAAGATTAATGAGATATATACTATGTTTAAGTTATTTTATATTATAAATTTAATAATAGTCATAATATTAAGTAGTATTAGATGTTATATTAGATTATATTAGATGTTATATTAATGTTATATTAATGTTATATTATATATTCTATATTATATTACATGTTATTTTGGTATTATAATTAATTAGCATATTAGAGATTATTTAAATTTTAATTGATTTTAAGGAGATTTAATGCACCCACGACCGAGTCCAATAGCTGCTTCACTTTATACTCTTAGAGATTTAAATGCTGATGTAATAATACTTCACGGTCCTCATGGTTGTTGTTTTAGGACAGGACGACTTTTAGAAGGTGATGGAGTTCGTGTATTAACTACGGCTATGGCTGAAAACGATTTTGTATTTGGAGCAAGTGAAAAACTCACTTCCACATTGAAAAAAGCAGATGAAATGTTTCATCCTAAACTTGTAGGTGTTGTTGGGACATGTGCAAGTATGATAATAGGAGAAAATCTTAAAGAATCTGTTGAAGATGCTAATATCGACGGAATTGTTTTACCTGTTGAATCCCATGGAGGATTTGGAGAAGGAGATAATACAGAAGGAGCAATAGCTGTTTTAGAATCTGCAGTTAAATATAATGTCCTTGATTCTAATGAAGCCAACCGTCAAATAAAAATGTTAAAATTAGCAACACAAATAGAAAAATCAAGAGGAATGGCTAAAGGAAAATACATTAAACCAAATTTTGGAGATAATAAAGAAAAAGTTGCTAAAATTATTCTTAAAGCTATTGGTGATGGTAAAAAAATAGCTTTTATTCTTAATGCTAAAAAAGAAACTTCTTATTTGTTTGCTGACTTTTTAAATATTGATTATAACCTTTTTTCAGATAATTTAAATATTGGTAGTAACGATAATAATTTAAATTATATTAATAATGATAATAATTTAAATACTCTTAATAAACCAGTTATACTTGCTAATCTAGATACTGAAATAGGGCTTCCACGAATTAGAAATCATGCACAAAATATTTTGAGTGAATTAAACTTAAACGGAATAGAAATTGATTATATTACTGGAGGATTAGATGAATATCCAGTAACTGGAGATAAAGCATTAGAACTTATTAAAAACAATAATTTTGATTTAATTATTGTTGCTGGAGTTCCACATGCATTTAAAATAGAAGAACTTGATAAAAATATAATTTCAATAGCTATTACCGATGGACCTCGTTTAGTTGAGCCACTTAAAGAATTAGGTTATGATTATGTCATAGCAGAACTTGATGCACATTCAAAAACCTTAGGAGTTGATCATATAGTTGATTCTGATTTTGGAACAATGATAAGGACAGTTATTGAATGGGAAAGTGAGAATGATGATAATTAATGGAAAAATAACTAGTGGTTTAGGTAAAGGAGCTTTTTTTCTTTCTCAAAATTTTTATAAAAATAGATTTAATGAAGAATTAGGATTTATTCCTTTTCCTGGAACATTAAATATTATTGTTGAAAAAGAGTTTTTAGAAATTATTAAAAATATAAAACTCAATAAATCTAATTTAATTTCTGGTGAAGGAGATTTTGGAAGTGTTAGATATATTAAAGCTATTTTAGAAGATAAAATTAATGGAGCTATTGTTTTTCCAGACAAAACTTCTCATGAAGAGAATTATTTAGAATTTATATCCAATAAAAACCTTAGAAAAACTTTTAATTTTAAAAATAATGATAAAGTTCAATTAAAAATAGTTTTAAATTGATTAAAATGAGCAATAATGATTTTAAATGATCAATATAATAATTTTATATATAATCAGTATAATACTATCATATAATCAGCATAATAATCTTTAATATAATCAGTATAATATATCATATAATTCAATATAATAAATAATAAAATATAATTTTGTAAATATAATTTTATTAAATTAACTTGTAAATTTTGTTAATATTAAAAATTGTGAATTTTCTTTAAATATAAAACCATGAATAATTTTATGGTTAAATTATGGTTAAATTATGTTAAAAAAAGCACTAAAAGCATTAAAAAATGGTGAATTCGTCCTAATGTATGATGACGAAAAAAGAGAAAGTGAAACTGATATGATTATTGGTGCAGAGTTTGTAACAGGTAGTGAAGTGGCAAGAATGCGTAGCGATGCTGGAGGACTTATTTGCACATGTTTACATCCTAAATTCTGCGATAAGATAGGTTTACCATTCATGACAGACATTATGGACATTGCTAAAGATAAATTTCCACTTTTAGGAACTTTAACACCAAATGATATTCCTTATGATGAAAGATCTTCTTTTTCTCTTTGGGTAAATCATAGAAAAACATTTACTGGAATTACAGATAACGA
Organism: Candidatus Methanoflexus mossambicus; assembly: GCA_031261915.1. Taxonomy (GTDB): domain Archaea; phylum Methanobacteriota; class Methanobacteria; order Methanobacteriales; family Methanobacteriaceae; genus Methanoflexus; species Methanoflexus mossambicus. The sequence continues at coordinate 698 of JAISIT010000200.1, read as the reverse complement.
TAGGGCTTTAACTATTAGTAGTCTTGCAAAATTATTTAAAGAAGAAAGATATGATGATTTTGGTAAAGAATTCCGTGCTCCAGGACATGTTTCATTGCTTAGAGGTGCAGATAATCTTTTAAAAAATAGACAAGGACATACGGAAATTAGTTTAGCTATGGCTCAAATGGCAGGTATCACACCAGTTACTGTTGTTTGTGAAATGATGGATGGAAAAACAGGTAATGCGCGAACAGTGAAAGATGCCGAGAAATATGGTGAAGAAAATGGTTTTGTATTTTTAGATGGTAATATTGTTATTGATGAATATTTAAAATAATATTTTTATTATTTTAATAACTTAGTTATCTGTGACATTTTCTTAAACTCTTTAAATTATAAAAAGAGGAAATTATAGTTTAATAATAAAAAAAAATTTTTTTTAGAAAAAGTTTAAATTAATAGCTATTTTAAATTTTTTAATATTAGTAATACTAATAGTCATAATAATAGTAATAAAAATAATAATAGTAATAAAAATAATAATAGTTATAATAATAGTAATAAGAGTAATAGTAATAGCAATAATATTATTATTCATATTTTTCTTTTAGTTCTTTTAGTGTGTGTATTTGGCATTGTATTTCTTTTGCATTTTCTGCATCTTGTATTGCAATAGCTAAGATTATTGGATTTTTGTCTTGGTAGGTTTGGTAGTA
>JAISIT010000108.1 GCA_031261915.1 Candidatus Methanoflexus mossambicus | reverse complement strand
TATTAAAATTATTATTAAAATTATTATTAAAATTATTATTAAAATTATTATTAAAATTATTATTAAAATTATTATTAAAATTATTATTAAAATTGGTTAAAAAATTATAATCAAATAATTTAAATCATTTAGATTTTCAAGAGATTTGTGTTTTAAAATTAGTTAAAAAATTATAAATATTGTGTGGAAACACATTTTTTTAATGGTTAATTCAAAAAAGTTATGATATGTTCCCACATGTTAAAATATCATTTTCATTTAATATAAATTTTGTGATTGGCATGAAGTTAGGTATTGTCAAATGTAACTTTGATATTTATTATAAATTTCATTAAGTAATAAAAATTAATAAAAAAATCATACTATTTAAATAAAAAAAAAAATATTTATTCAAAGAGGAAAATTAAAAATTGAAAAAAAAGTAAAAATAGTATAAAAATTAATAAAATAAAAGTTAATAAAATAAAAGTTAATAAAAAAAGAACTTAAGAACTTAAAAAATAATTAAAAAAAGTTAAAGAACTTAAAAAACTTAAAGAAGTTAAAAAACCTAAAAAACTTAAAAAAACTTATTCTAAGATTAAAACACCATTAATGACACCATGTTGACCTGGTCTTGAAGTTACTTTCGCATTTCCAAGAGGAGTTTCAACAACAGCACCTTTGGTGATGATATTTCTTCTCACGAAGTTAGGATTAGCATTGTTTTCAATAACATTTAAAACATCAGCAAGTTCTGCTTTTTTAGTTTCAGGATTTGTTACATTAATTTTATTTCCAGTAGCTAATCTTAATTTCTCGTTTCCACCACGAGTTCTGATTTTTCTAAGTTTTTTTTCACCAAGACGAGTATCTGCTGGATCTCTTCCTAATTCAAACTTTTTCTTTCCACGATATGATCTATTTCTTGCTCCACTTGGGCTTCTTGTAGATTTTCCTTGAAAAATTGCCATAATTTCACATTTGTAGTTTTTAAATGAATTTTTATAAGTTTTAATAGAACTATTAAAGTATATTTAATAATCCATTGTCAAAAATAAGAAAATACTTTAAAAAGATTTAATATTTACTTAAATGAATTTGATACTTATTTAAAAAGAATTAAAAATAGAATTTTAAAATATAGTATATAATAATATTGAATTAGCTATTATATAAATGTTTTCTTTTTTTATGAAAATAAAGCATAAATATATAAACTCTTAGAATATTAAAAATAAAATATAAATAAAAATATAAATAAAAATAATAAATAAAAATAATAAATAAAAATAAAAAGAATAAAACTAAAATAAAATAAAAAAAAGAGTTAAATAAAACAATAGCTATTATTTATATGCATTATTTAAATTAAACAGATTAACTAAGCCATATCTAAATAATGCTATTCCATAGGAACCACCAGCAATAGCTACCTTACAATCATTAGTCAATTCTGCTATACTAAGTGGAATAGCTTTATTGTCGCTTTGATATGTTTGAATACCAGTTATAATTTTAGCTCCTCCAGAATTCCTAACAAACCATGAAACAGTGCTTTTAATCCAAGAGGTTCCTTTTTCATAATTTCCTTTATACACCATAGGAATGATAAAATCAAGATATTTTCCCATTTGTGAAATATTTTGACCATAATACTTGTCATTAGATGATGTTTCAGGCATAACGGTTGCAGAAAGGATTAAATTTTTATTTATAGATTTAATAGCTATATTCATTTGCCGTGTGAATTCACTTATTGCTTCTGAGGCCCCAGTTGTCTTAAATGCCGTTCCTGGATATCGTAAGTAATCCATATGAATTCCATCTGCTCCAGAACTATAAATATACTCTTTAGCTTTATTAATCACTTTATTAAAGTATGTTTGATTTATTTCACCTGTATTTTTATCAATAACTGGATTTATCCATTTATTATTGGAATAAAATACTTGAATCCAGATATGGACTTTTATATCATAAGATTTTGCAGTATCAATCCATTTTTTAACTGTAGATTCTCCATATTCTTCAAAGGCATAATAATTTAAGAAAATATTTCCAATATTATATGATTTAAGTGATTTTAAATCTACTTTTTTCATATTAGAACCAAATACCCAAATTGCATTCTTAGACAATGAGTTATATGAATTTTCAGCATTATTATTATTAATATTATTATCACTATTAATATTTGCAATAACTCCACCAGAATATCTTATATTTGGCATATACTTATTAATTGGATTACTACTTTTAATATTTACATATAAATAGCTTGGAACCTTTTTAGTAGTGTAAACTTGAGAAAGATAGGACGAAAAAATGTAAATTAAACTCTGGTATTTGACTTTACCATAAGGTGTGGTTAAATAATTAGGTGCTTTCTTATTTTTATTCATATATGTTGAAACTTTATTTGCTCCCCATTTTAAAGATTTATAATTTGCTTTACCTTTAATAGAATTTGTTGAAACAGAACTAGGATTTTTAAAATTATATTTAATTTTAATATTGGAAGTTTTTTTAGAAATTTTATATTCTGTTGTCTTAGAAACCATGTATAAAAATTGTGGCATGGTTATTTTGTAATTTTTAACAGATACATGATTAGGAAGTTTCTTATTTTTCACAGTATAATCTTTAACCATTTTGGATGCATATATTACATCTTTTTGAGAAATAGAAAAACTTTTAGTAACTTTTGGATTATATGCTGCATCAACACTTCCAGATAAGGAAATTATTGCCAAAATGAAAAACAATACAAATAATATTACAAAAATTAGATTAAAAAACTTTTTATTCAAATTAATTTTATTAAAACTATTAGATTTATCATATACATTATTATTTAAATTAAATTTTAATGTGCCAAAAATAAATACCCCTCAAAAATATTTGAGTAATTAAAAAAATCAAATATTTTAAATTACAAATTCAATTATTAAAATTAAAAAAAATATTACAAATTCAATTATTAAAATTAAAAAAATATTACAAATTCAATTATTAAAATTAAAAAAAAATTATTAATTTATATTAATTATATATTACATCATAATCATATTTATAGATTTCGATTTATAATATTTGATTTACAAATTATTTTTACAAATTATGCAAAAATGAGCTCATTTAGAAATTTATTTTATTAAAAATCTTTAAATAATAACCCTATTAAATTAATAGAAACATTTATAATACTTAAAAAACAAATATTTCTCTATTATTATCTATTATATTTTATCTATTATATTTTATCTATTATATTATTTGATTATATCATAAAATAATTAATTAATAATACATATCTTAATAATACATATATTAATAAATATTATTTAAACAAATTAGAGGTGAAAAGATTTCACATTTAAAAAAAATATTTTTATTTATATTGTTAATAACTATTGTTGCAAATATAGGAATTGTATTTGCTGAAGATAATGGAAACAACTTAGAAAAATTAAATTTAAATGAAAATTTAACTAATAATAATTTAACTAATAATTTGAATGATAATTTAACTAATAATTTAAATGAAAATTTAAATAATTCAATTAATGAAAATATTAATAAAAATATTAATAAAAATAATCATGGTACCGATAATATTAATATTGATACTGATACAAATCATGATCTAACTAATTATAATCCAAAAAATTCTAATTTAAAAAATATTAATGATAATACTCAAAAAGCTGCGGGATCTATTTTAAAATCTTATGATATAAAGCATATTTATAAAATAGCTAGCTCTTTGAAGAATTATATTGATAAGAATAAAAAACTTCCAGATTATCTAAGTGTTGATGGCAGTAAAATAGGGATGTCTGAAGTTTTATATCTTTTATCAAAAACAACTGTGAATCTTAATAGTAAAAAAACAATAGCTGTCACTTTAAAAGAAGTCAAAGACCCTACAAATCCAACAGGATCAAAAATAATCAAAGGAACTATCAAAAAAACAAATTATATCGTTTTAGCAAAAAATCTTGTTAGTTATATGGAAAAATATAAAAAAGCACCAAATTATGCCAGTAATAGTGCCATTAAAGTTCCATTTCAAAGTATTGTTGATGGTTTTACGAGAATAGTTAATTATTATAGTATAAAAAAGACTCTTCCAAGTTATGTGAGTTACAATACCAAAAATACAGCACTTCTTAACAAATATATTCCAAACTATAATGGAAAAAATGTTTTAACAATAACAATTGCCAAAACACCATCAGATATAGATACCAACAATGATACAAATACAGACACTAATACTAATACTAAGAATGATGATGATAAGGACAATGATAAATCAACAGAGGATACTACTTTAAAATCATATAGTATAACTACGATTTACAAAATAGCTACTTCATTAAAAAATTATATTAGTAAAAATAAAAAACTTCCAGATTATATGGTTGTTGATGGAAAAAAACTTAGAATGAGTCAAGTTTTATATCTTTTATCAAAAGCAACGGCAAATCTTAATAGTAAAAAAACAAGCACAATTACATTAAAAGAAATTAAAGATCCTACAAATCCAACAGGATCAAAAATAATCAAAGGAACTGTGAAAAAAACTTATTACATAAGTTTAGTAAAAAATCTTGTTAATTACCTTGAAAAAAATAAAAAAGCACCAAATTATGCCAGTGTAAACAGTATTAAAATCCCATATCAAAGTATTATTGACGGTTTAACAAGAGTGGTTAGTTATTATAGTGTAAAAAAAACATTTCCAAGTTATATAAGTTATAATACAAAAAATACTGCACTTCTCAACACTTATGATCCTAAATATGCTGGAAAAAATGGTTTAACAATAACTACAATATCAAAACCAGCAACTCCAGATAAAAATGATTCAACTAAAAAAAATGAAACAAATACCACTCCAAATACTAATAAAACCAAAAATAAAAATGGAATATGGTTATTTGCTTCAGATATGATGAAAGTAGATTTTAATTTACTATCAGAATATGGAATAAAAAATATTTTCTTAAATGAACATGCATTTACATTATACTCAGATAATACTGTTAAATCTTGGATGAACAATGGATCTAAATATGGAATAAAAACTCATATATGGATTCAAGCATTTTATTCCAATGGAAAATGGATAAATCCAATAAATACTACAACTGGCAAAGTTAATCAGAATTATTTAGACTCAATTCTTTCAAAAGTAACGAAATATGTTAAATTAGGAGTAGATGGAATCCATTACGATTATTTAAGATATCCTGGAACAGCATACAAAACTAATGGATCAACAAAAGCTATTACTAACTTTGTTAAAGATACAAGATATTTAATAGACACTCTTAACCCAAATGTAATTTTTTCTGCAGCAACAATGTGGGAAACAACACAAAATGAATATTATTATGGACAAAATATCTCAGAATTAGGTAAATATCTTGATGTAATTATTCCTATGATTTATAGATACAATCAAAAAGGTTTAGTAGACCCTGGAGCAGAATGGATTACTTCAACAGCGCAATGGTTTAAAGCAAATTCTGGTGGAGCTGAAATTTGGGGAGGTCTAATGGGATATATTCCTCTTGATGAAGAAGAAACTAAAATAAAAAAATTAACTTCAAATGAATTGGCTATTGATTATAATTCTCTTCTTAAAGGTGGAGTGGAAGGTGTAGTATTTTTTAGATATACAATAGCGAATCTATTTAATTTAAATACATTCAATGCATCTAATTTAAATTACACAAATCAATCTAATAATGATTCTAATACTAAAACCATTTCTATTTCAAGTATTTTAAATGCATCATCAAATATTAAAAAATATTTTGATACAAATAAAAGATTACCCAATTATGTTGAAATTAATAAAGTTAAATACTCAATGGCAGATTATTTATACCTCGCAAGCCAAGCCATTGCTAATTTAAATTCTAAAAATACAAATAACCTTAATTATCTAGCAGTTAAAGACCCAGATAACCCAAGTGGCAGTTCTATAATTAAAGGAAATTTAACTAAAGCAAATTATTTAAATTTAGCAAATAAAATTATCCAATATATCAAAACAAATAAAAATGCACCAAATAATGGAGCAACAGATATTGGAACTCTTTATTATCAATCAATAGTTGAAAGTTTTTCACGATGTCTAGATTATTATCAAACTCATAAAGCACTTCCAAATTATATTTCATACAATACAAAATCTTCAGATAGTTTAAATACAAATATTCCAAAATATATTACAGATACTGGAAATAGTAACTCTAATTCAAATAATAATAGCAATAATAATAACAATAGCAATAGCAATAATAATGATAACAACAAAAACAAAAATAACAGCAGTGCTAATCTTATTAGTTTATCAGAAATTATTAATGCCGTTTCAAGAGTTAAAAAGTTTATTGATTCCAACGGTCAATTACCAAACTATGTTACAATTAATTCAAAACAATATAACATGGGACAATACTTATATCTAATTACAACAGCCATTAATAATTTAAATACTGGAAAAACCAATAGCATAACAATTATAAATGTAACCAATGCTATAAAATCAAATGGAAATCTAAAAGAAGGTAGTTTAAATAAAAGTGAATATATTGATGTTGCAAAAAGAGTATTGGAGCATATTAAGAAATATGAACAAAGTCCAAATTATGCAAGCTGTTCTTTAGGCAATATTCCATTTGATTATTTAATTGAAAGCTTTTCAAGAGTATTAATTTATTATTTAGAAAATAGCAAGTTACCAAATAACTTAAGTTATCAAGAAACCAATAACTATGACGGAGGAGGTGATAATTCGAATTTAACATCTTATTTAGTTAGTGATGATAAATCTCAAATGTCAAATTTGGTGATAAAAAATCTTGCTAAAAAAATTACTAATGGAATGAACACCACAATTGAAAAAGCAAAAGCTATTTACAACTATGTTAGAGACACAATAATGTATTCATTTTATTATAATACAAAATATGGTGCTGTAGAAGCTTACAACAAAAAAATAGGTAATTGTGTTGATATGAGCCATTTAATTATAGGTTTATCTCGTGCAAGTGGAATACCTGCAAGATATGTTCATGGAAAATGCACATTTACAAGCGGAAAAACTTATGGTCATGTTTGGGCTGAAATTTATGTTGACGGAGAATGGTTAGTTGCAGATGCCACAAGTATCAGAAATAGCTTAGGAAAAATCAACAATTGGAATACAAATACCTATACATTTTATAACAAATATTCCACTTTAGGATTTTAATTAAAAGTTTAGTTTATACTGGAAATCTCAAAAATATGTTAATTCCATTTCTAAACAAATATTAACTTAAATATCAATAAATGAAAAGAATAAAAATTAACAACCCATAATAGTTAGATTAATTGTTCTATTTCTTGGACCATCAAATTCAACAAAAAAAATAGATTGCCATGTCCCTAAATTAAGAGTATTAGAAGATATAGAAACAGTTTCGCTTGTTCCCAACAATATGGCTTTAAGATGAGAATCTGCATTGTTATCTATTAAATCATGATTATATTTTTTTTCAGGAACTATGTCTAAAAGTAAGTCTTTTAAATCTGTTAAAAGCCCAACCTCATTTTCATTTATTATAATCGAAGAAGTCGAATGTTTAGTAAAAATATTAACAATTCCATCATTTATTTCTGTTTTATTAACAATATCCTGAATGTTTTGAGAAATATCAATGATTTGAAATCGTTTATTAGTTTTTATAGAAAAATATTTGTTAATTACATTCATTTTAACACAAGATTTAATAAAAATAGTAATATCAATATTAATAATAACAATAATATTAATAATAACAATAATATTAATAATAACAATAATATTAATAATAACAATAATATTAATAATAACAATAATATTAATAATAACAATAATATTAATA